>JAOZPO010000094.1 GCA_029932715.1 Halobacteria archaeon
GGCAATTGCGCGGGGGATATTACACCCCCAGTTCTCTCTCCTTCTCTATAATCTCCTCTTCTTCTATCGTCCCGTATTCTTCATACATCCGTATTATCAGTGCGAGGGCAACTGCGGTCGTGGCTGCACCTACTACGATAGCAGTTAGCATGAGCACGTGAGGTAGGGGATTCGCATACACAACCCCATGTTCTACTATACCCCCCGCTGCCCACGGGAGAGCGCCCTTCACTATTGGCTCTGTTACACCCTTACCCCAACTTCCAAGTGTTGCATCCCCAAGCGAGACGAAGAACAGAATTATTGCCGTTTGAAATATGTTCAGACCAATAACCTTCTTCAATAGATTGCCCTTTGCTATCATCGCATAGAACCCGATGAGCATAAGCAGAATGGAAATCCAGTAATTATATTTCGCGATAAATATCCCACCTCCAAACGACCAGTCTATCATCTGTCTCTATTCCTGCACCTCCTTCTCTCCTTTATTTTTGTTCTTATTCTTCTCCCCCTCCCCTTTCCACGCAAGGTCAAAGAATATAGATGCAAATATTGACATCACCGTTAGACCTATACCCACCTCTACGACATCACTTATCATCAATGCTCTCGTATGCGCAGGGCTCATTATTTGCGACAGTGGAAGCGCGGCATAGTTGAGATACTGTGCGGCGCCAAGCGAGAGGACGATACACAAGAGGCCTACGCCTGCATAGAGATACAACCCCAAACTATTAAGAGCGGCATTCCACGATTCGGGCAGTCTCTTCCGACCTTTAGAGATGCCAAATGTGACGGTGAACAGTACAATAGAAGCAGCAAATACCACGCCACCCTGGAATCCCCCGCCTGCACCTTCTGTCCCGACCATCACGTACAGGGCATATATCTGAATAAACGGAACCATCAAGCGGGTTATTGTCTCAATTATTACATTCTCTTCCCATATCTTCCCCTTTTTACCATTCACAGCTTTCCTCGCCTCCTGAGTAGTAATATGACCGCAATGCCTGCGGTGAATATGACAGTCGTCTCACCGAGCGTATCATAACCCCTATAATCCGCAAGACCCGCGGTAACCATATTTGGCACACCTATCTCCTCTTCACATTTCTCCTCCCATCTTACCGGGATAGAATAACGGTAAACGACCAACTTATTGCCCTCCTCCTTGAGGAAATAATACTTTTCCGGTTCCGGGTAAAGCAGTTCCTCCATTGCGATAAGCACGTCCCATCCCCCTTCTACTTCTTCAATCGTGTACTCGGTCTCTAAAGGGGAGGGAAACCCACGCGCCTTTATTCTGCTGCTCAGCTCATCCGGGATAATGCCCGCACGGAGGCTGTCTTCTAATCCATCCGCACCCGCATCAATACTGATGTGCAGGTTGACATACCTATTAGCAGGCGAACAGGGGTCACCAAAGTCGGGTATGTCCATTGACACATAGATAAAAAGGATTCCTAAAACGGCAACAAAAAGCAGTGCCACCGCCGATATAGGTTTCATTTAGTCACTTGCCTCCCTTTTTGTTCTTGCTAATGCTGCGATCATGAACGCCGTAATTGCGCCCGCACCGACTGCCGCTTCGGTAAAGCCCACATCTACCGAGTGCATCTCCACATAGACCGTAGCGATTACAAAGCTGTAAGCACCCAGAAGTATGATTGCGGCTAAGAGGTCCCTCACACTTATTGCTGCGATGGCAATCAAAACGAGGAAGAACAACAGTATAAGGTCAAGAGGTATTATCATTTTTTTCGCTACGCCTCCTCCATGTACACATAAGCAACCTTATTTATCATCGTTTTGTCCACTAAAAGGGCATCAGCAGGTTTTTTTGCGATTGCGTGAACCAGAAATCGGCCCTTACCCGGGTCTATATCTATTGTTATCGTCCCCGGAGTTAGAGTAATGGAATTAGCAAGGGTGGTGAGTGCGAGATCACTCCTCAAAGTAGTATCAAATTCTATTATGCGCGGGTCTATTGGCATCTTCGGATGCAGAACGCGATATGCAACATCAAAGTTAGCGAGAAATATCTGCCATAATTCCCATGGTATGTAAGCTATAAGCCTGAATGTCTTCGCGAGTGTCATTTCGCCTTCCTCTGTTATCAATAGGTCATGGGAAAGTAGGGTAACAATCCCCGCACAGATAATACCAGCTATTATGTGAACAGGGCTAAAATGCCCGTTTAGAGGGTTAATACACGCGGACATGAGCAGCCAAAATACATACAAAACGACAAAGACTGCGAGCATCAAACCTACATTATGTTCCTTTGACCTGGTCATAGTCTCGTGTTTTACCTCCTCTCCTCTCCCTTCTTCCACGGCTTCAAGCCAGTTAAATATGCCGCTTTCATTATCGCATGCGTGCCTACCGGATTAGCAAGAAAGATGAAGAACATAAGGAAAAAGAGTTTTATCGTTATAAAAGACCAGCCCTGATAGACCATGCAACCGACAATCACAAGAACTTCACCCAGCGTATCACATTTACCGGTTGCATGCAGCCGGGTATAAAAGTCTGGGAATCGCAGCAGCCCCAGTACGCCCGTTACCATGAAGAATGCCCCACCTGCTATCAGTATTGTGGCGATTATGTTTATTATGCTGAACATATTTCCCCCCGTTCAAGGTATTTAGACATAACCAGCGTGGCAATGAAATTTAATATCGCATAAAGAAGCGAGATGTCAACGAACATAGGCCGGTCGAAGATATAGCCAACGGCAACTAAAAGGACGATTACTTTTGTCCCTATCACGTTAACTGCCGCTACCTGATTGAACACACCGGGTCCAAGCACCGCCCGATACAAACTCAGCAATATCGTGGCTGCGATTAAAAGCCCTAACGCCAGAAATACGTCTATCATTTTTTTTTTCCGCTGGTATTGATCTTATTCTACATTATGCTATGCTGTTAACATTTGAGAAGGTAATATAAATAACTTTCGGAATTTTTCCGCTGTGGAAGAGATAAGTAAGATGAAAGTATCAGGATTTGAAGTGCAGAAGGGAAGGGCGCTTGCGAGATTGCGTAGATGCGGCGCAGATGATGAGATAGTGACGATATTAGCAAGGATAAACAGCCTTGAAGGCTTTTTCACAACGAGCAGTTGCTCCGGGCGAATCGTTCTGATTTGTTTACCCCAGATAGGAGCGAAGCGAGAAGCGGAGTTTATCGGGAAATGGCACCGTCCAGTAGGGAAGGAGGAAGTGCTGGGAGCGTTAAAGGGTTCAAAAAGTGATGAGATATGGCTATTAGCGCAGTCACCAATATTGCACGTGTCGTGCAGAGGTTTAGAGAATGCGAAGGCGCTGTTACAGATAGCGATGGAATCGGGCTTTAAATACAGTGGCATAAAAGCGATTTCAAAGAGTGATGATAAAGTGATGGTGGAGATAATGAGCACGGAAAGGATGGACGTGCCGCTGGGTAAAGACGGTGTAATATTCTGCAGTGAGCAGTATATCGAGTTTATCGTATCGAAGGCGGATTTTATGCTCGAACGAGGAAAAGCGAAATTGAAGAGACTTTATTATGGGTTAGAAGGAATCGGTGGAGCATTTATATGTAAAAAGAAACTAACTGAAATTGGACAGTTAGTTAAATACTGACAATCGCCAAATATGTTCTGGACAATTTTGGGCATGATAGCCGGTTTTATGTGCATAACCAGTTTCATTCCTCAGATATTGAAAAGTTACAGAACCAAGAAACTCGATGACCTTTCGTATCTTTTGATGTCTTTTATGGGTTTCGGTATGTTTTTATGGATTTTATATGGGACTCATATTGGTTCTATCCCAATTATACTTACGAATGTTCTTGGAGTTGGCTGTAATATTTTATTAATCTTTATGAAATTTGTTTATTCAAAGATTTGAAAGAGAAATTACCGATAGTATTTTCTGTTTCATTCCAAAAGCGGAACAAAAAGCCAGAATATAGGGTCCATTTTTTGAAATATTTTCCTCAGATTGGATTTGCACCAACAGGCTATTATGGATTTTGCTCGGCACACTCATTTCGCCTACTCTCAATTCGGAGTGCTTTTTATGTCGTATGTCCATATATATTTATGTAGAGGAGGTCATAGGCCTAATAGTAAATGGTAAGCATAGCATTTGCGCATCACAAAGGCGGAACAGGCAAGACAACTTCTTGCATAAGCATCTCGGGATACCTTGCACTACGTGGTAAAAAGGTGCTTGTCATTGACCTGGACCCGCAGGCAAATGCAACATCCGCACTTGGCATTGACAGGAATAGTATGGGGGAATCAATGTATGATGTGATGATAGGAGATGTAAAAATTGATGATGCTATCTTAGAAACGGGGGTAGAAAACATCCATCTTGCTCCTGCCACTCTTGACCTTGTTGGCGCTGAGTCATACTTATACAAAATAAACAACAGAATATCTATACTCAAACGCGGTATAGAGAGTATAAGAAAATACTATGACTATATATTGATAGATACACCGCCAGGCCCTGGTCTTTTTATTATTAATGGTGTTGTAGCATCGGATTATATAATTGTCACACTTGACCCCAGCGTTTTTGCATTAGAAGGGATAGAGTCGCTGAACACGATTTTCGATGACATTAACGAAAGCAGCGGTGTCAAGATAAATCCGTGGCTCGCTATTCTCACAAGATGTAACAAGGGATCGTTATTTGCCAGAATTAGAGGTAAAAAGGACCCGGTAGAGGGAATCAGGAAGGGCATGAAAGGTTTTTTTGATTCCGTCTATACCGTACCTTACGGAGTTGAGGTTTATGAGGCGCAGTTGAAAGGCATGCCAATATCACATTACAAGCCGAAGTGTAAGGTAGGCGTTGCGTATAAAAAGATTGCCGAAGAGGTGATAAAGAGCTGTAAAAACCGCAAGATTTAATGATATTAATACAGCACTTTTTATTTTAAAACCTTTTAAGAGAAAGTTTCTCGTGAAAATCTGTTTAATCTTGTGGTCGTAAAAATGAGGGGGTAATATGAATATGGGAGAGAAGTTAAGGAAACCGGGTAGGAAAGCTTTGTTTGAGGATGTAGAGGTAGAAGGGAAGGAGGAGGAGAAAGAGGGGGATGGGGGTGGAAGGATAGAAGTTGGCAAAGGAGAAACAGAGGAGGAGTATAGGGAAAGGCAGTTGAGACGTTTGTTAGAAGCAATGGACACTTTTAAGAGCGGCGACTTAACATTAAGGCTGCCAAAAGAGAGATACGATATCTACGGCGAACTGGCAGACTCATACAACAAAATGGCTGAGACGATAGGGGGGGTTACAACAGAGATGCACCGGGTGGCGAAGGTTGCAGGTACAGAAGGTAAACTAACCGAGCGTGCGTCAGTACCAGGTGGTGTTGCAGGCACTTGGAAAGAGTGTGTTGACACCTTAAATGGTTTGATTGACACTGTCGCAGAATTCACGCTTGAAATGGGGAGAATACTTGACAACATATCCCGGGGCAACTTGACAGAGAAGTTTGCAATATCCGTGGTAGGCGACTTCAAAGTAGTTTCTGACACTGTCAATAAGTCAGTTGACAGCTTCAATCTAATTGGCGGTGAAGTATCAAGGGTAGCAAAGGAAGTGGGAGTAGAAGGGAAACTTGGTGCGCAGGGAGAAGTGCCGGGTGTTGCCGGCTCCTGGAAGGAGCTGACTGATAATGTGAACACACTGGCGGCAAACGTGACAGATCAGATGAGAGATATTGCCAAGGTATCCACCGCAATAGCCGATGGCGACCTCACGCAAAAGATCACCGTGGAGGGAAAAGGAGAGATACTGCAGCTAAAGGAGAACATCAACTGCATGGTTGATAGGCTCAATCTAATGGGCGGTGAAGTATCAAGG
>JAOZPO010000095.1 GCA_029932715.1 Halobacteria archaeon
AGTTACTCCAGCACTTAGAATCTACCCACCGCGCGATATTCCCACTCCTACTATAGAACCCGGTGCAAAACCGCCAGAAGAGCCCACGTACGCCAATTACACCAGATTACTAATCTCACCACAATACAACAAGTTCAGGATGGAACCAGGAGATAAAGAAGAGTTTACGGTGACGGTAAAGAACACTGAGAACAAGTCGGTACCAACGCAGGTACATGTCGTGACACCCCCGTATGCTGAGAACGAGCCCGGAAAAGACTGGATACGTGTTGAGCCAAAAAGCGCAGAGATAGCGGCGGGCGATATGCAAGAGTACAACGTTACGGTAGATATACCACCAGATGCGGATATTGGCTATTACCAGGCTCAAATCGTATTCACCAATGATACGATGTGGTCAATACCTTATCCAGAGAAGTTCCCGAAGTACGTGAACGCATGTGAGTTATCAATAGACGTCTGGACACAACCGAAGGTTTACTTTTGGCCTCGATACATAAGCGACAGGGTAAAGGCAGGGCAGAGTTACAAATATGAGATACAGCTTGAAAATATAGGCGACAAGGCGATCGCAATAAAACCAGAAGTAGAAGAAGGGCTGCCTTATGAGATTCCTGTGATTCCGCTTCCACCATATGAATACAGGGGAGGCAGGATACCCGCTGAATGGCTAACGATAGAGGCACCGGCAGAAGTTGAAGCGAACTCAACGGCAACGGTAACGGTGACAATGAATGTACCTGAGGAGGCATTGGGGCAGTACTACGAGGGCACGATAAATCTGAATATAGACGACCCGTCTATTGAAGAGTGGGACCAAAAGGTGTGGATGAACATAGAGGTCTGGAAACAACCCACAACTCCTTACAGTGATGAGTTCACCGTTGAACAGGGAGATAACTTCAGTGTCGTGGTCAGAGCACAAGAGTACGCATACGATAGTTACAGTAGAGCGGAAGAAGATTTCTGTGTCGTGTTGTTAAACCCGGACGGTAATAAAACGACTATAGAGGCATCAAAAAGAGTTAAGAAGAGAGAAGTAAGTGTGGGTATGAAGAACGGTGATGCCTGGAATGAAGGGACGTATCACGTGGTAAGCATGGAAGACAGTAAAACATGCGTGGTAACTAACGCAACAGGAGGTACATGGACATTGCAGATACTGCCGCTTAATGTACGAGATTTTAGCTACACAATAGAGATAGGGGGATGAGCGTAATGGATTTTAAAGCTCATTCCTTATTTATTTTTTGCCATAGGCGTTACTTTTTGAATTTGGATTTTTAACTTAACTCTGTGGAACTTTCATCTAACCACCCCGGCACGCATCTTCGATTCTTTATCCACACGAATATGAACGCCAATTTCTCTTAGATATTGCATCGAAGCGCCTCTGCCATGTATCAGTAGCTCTAACAAGTCTTCTACTTCGTCTATATCCACACCGATAAAGAAGGAGTCATGAACGGCATAAGTCATATTTCGGCTCTTCGCAGTCTCTATATGCTCCAAACAGCTAATTCCATAATATGATACGGAGAATTCGTTTGGTCGTCTAAGAAACAAAGCGTTTGTACCTCCATTTCGCCCCGGCATTACTACTACATCCTCCTCATGCAGGAATATTCGGTTTATGCTTTCGGACGTTACCAGTGGGATATCAGCCATTATTATCAGTATTGGCTCCCTTTCCGCATTTAGCAGTTCATTCAGCACTTCGTCCAGTTTTCTCCCATCCTCGCGTACACTCAGTTTCGTGCTCCATGCACGTTGCGGTATATCTAACTCCTCTATAAGCTCATCACGTGTGGATGTTGTAATTATCCCGATCTCTCCTCCTACCTCTGAGCACGCTAATGCATCCAAAACGTCCATTAGCATCCGTATAGCGAGCTCTTCTCGCTCTTGTTCGCTTAAAAATGTACCTAATCTCGATTTCGCGCCTTTCTTCTTGAACGGTATAATCGCTTTTGGTTTCAATTTACACGTGGTTTTTGTTTATTCCCGCGGATTCGCCAATTCCTCTATTAGCCTATTACATTTATCTCGTAGTATCCTCGCCGCTTCTATTACTATATCGTCCACAGGCAAGGAACCATCCCCCTCTATTGTGAATAATAACTGTTCACTATTTGCCTTCCTCGGTACGTTTTTCAACTCTTTGAAGCTACATGAGGTTACCGGCTGCCACTTCGCATGCTCTTTCCCTATACCCCGCCTTGCGATAGCTTCAATAGAGATTTTTTGCCCTGCAACCGATCTCATACCGCTAATCTCTCTCTCCGTAGAAATCAACTTCACGATAGGGATGTTGTCAAATGCAGGTTCTACATGGGGGTCTGACGAGATTAACTCCTTAGAATAGACCATAGTATATCCAGCTCTATCTGGGCTCTGTGCTTCCAGAGTAATAGAAATTCGGTCTTCATCACTATAAGAACTGAGATCATCCGTCTTCAACGGTATCAAACCCAGCCGCAATGCCAGGTCCTCATCGTATAATAATGAATTGTTCTCATAAATGTTCACTTCATCAATTGCCAATTTCGGGACTTCCGCAATCATTGCTCTTCTAAGTGCATTTGCAAACCGCACTTTCACACCAGAAAGGGCAATTTTTACTTCGTTCTCCCCATGTTCTATTATTTTCAGTTCCATAAAACTTTGCATGCCTGTCTTAAACCCTTCTGCCTCGTCTTCCTCCAGGACGCTTCGTGCCATCATGCGGCACCGGCGTCACGTCTTCTACTTTCCCTATTCGTAACCCAGCGCGTGCAAATGCCTTTATCGCCGCCTGTGCACCGGGTGCCGGTGTTCTTGTCTTACGTCCCGAAGCCGCTTTTATCTTTACGTGTATCCCCCATATCTCCCGCTCTTTCATTTTATCTGCAAGCTGGAACGCCATCTGCATTGCCGTATATGGCGAACTTTCGTCACGATCCGCTTTAGCTATCATACCGCCGGACGCCCTTGCTATTGTCTCCGCACCCGTCATATCTGTGATCGTAATGATAACGTTATTAAAAGAAGAGGAGATATGTGCAATAGCCCATTTTCCTTCTGTCATAACCCAATCCTCCTTGTCTTATCCCGCCCCTTCCGCTTCTGCATCAGGGTTAGCAGTGATAGAACCTGGTGCATGTTCATAGTAGTCTATCCCTCTCTCTTCAGCTATGTTCACAATATAAGATGGTATGGTAAGCCGCCTGCTGTTAATCGCGATATGTCCGTGAACGATGAGTTGTCTTGCATGCTTCGGAGACTTTGCCAGCCCTTTCTTATATACACATGTCTGAAGCCTCCTGCTCAGGATGTCCTCTTCACCCAGCTCCAGAACATCCTCCAAGCTCGTGCCTCCTTCCAATATCCCTTTCCGCTGCAAACTCGTCAAGATTGCTTCTTCTTTCCTCATTACATGTTCTGATGGTTTCATTCCCGCTATTTCCGCTAAGATGTTCCTTATCTCACGACGATATTTCTTTATTATGCTCGCTGCTTTCCATATCTCCCTCTTGTTCTTTAGTCCATATTTCTCCGTTAACTCATGCTCATCTTTTATCCTTTGCAACTCCCAAGGTCTTCTTGGTCGTTCATACGTCTTCTTAGTCTTCCTTGGATGTCCCATTTCTTTCACTTAACTCCTGTTTTTTCTAATTTTGCTATTAGTTTCTTCCTCACAACACCTACTACCAGTCCTCTCCTGCCTGTTGATTTTGTCCTCTGCCCTCGCACCTTCAGCCCCCGTTCATGCCTTATACCCCTGTAAGATCGTATCTTACGTAACAAATTTATATCGTCCTGGAACTTTAACGCCATGTCAGAGCCCATGATGTGCTTGTCCTCACCTGTAATCATATCTCGCCTCCTGTTCAGCATCCAAAAGGGCAACCGTTTCTCAACACTACCAAGTGCTACTTTTAACTTCTCTATATCGCTGTTAGAAAGCTTGCCCATTTTCGCTCCCATATCTACCCCGGAGTAAAGGACCATAGCTCTCGCCACTCTCCTTCCTACTCCTTTTATACCACACAGGGAATATGCCACCCGTTTATTACCATCTAAGTCGGTATCTAAAATCCGGACTATGTGCTTGAACTCCTCTTCCTCTACCCTTTCCGTCTTCTCCCCTTCTTCGCTCATCTTTCACTTCTTTTAAACTAACTGCTATACCAAAGAAATATGTCTTAGCTAAAAAGAGTATTTTCGCCGAGGAAGGGATTTGAACCCTTGAGTCCCTTTCGGAACACAGGCTATCAGTTCGGCCCTTGGAACTCCAGGCCTGCGCCTTACCACTCAGCCACCTCGGCTCCTTTTTTATGTCCCTTTAGCCCCCAGCCTTTCATATATGTCCCGGGCATCATGAACACCTTCTCCGTCTCTACACATATCCCCTCCTCTGCTCTGTACATATCGCCTGAGCCTATCTTTGCTTTACCCTTGCATACCGCTTCTCCTTTTAGCGTGTATAATATTACACTGTCCCCTATATTTATTCCTTCTTCTATTCTCGAAATACCAGGTGCTGCGAGATCAGCGCCATGACATATCGCATCAACCGCTGTGTCCTTTACAATTATGCACGGCAGATGCCCCAGTGCATATTCCACAGGCATGATTAGTTTACGGAGTATGCTTTCATCTCCTTCTTCATAAAGCACATACGCATCCTTAAGGTCTTGCAGCTTCGTTAGACGCGTCTCATCGAATGGTAACGATTGCGTCCTTCTTAACTGTAACATGTGCGCATTCACGCCTAATGCGAGCCCGATATGATGACAGAGCATTCTTATGTAGGTTCCCGATTCACAACCTACCTTCATCAATACCTCTCGCCCCTCTTTCTCTTTTAGCTCTATGTACCGCACGGTCCTCACCCGTATCCTGCGCTTAACTGCGGATTTCAGTGGCGGCTTTTGGTATATCTTACCCACAAATTCGTCAGTTACCCTTCTAAGCTCTTCCTCTTCAACGTCGCCATGCAGTTTCATCACGATTATGTATTCCTTGTCCCAAACGAAACTACTGGCGAACCTCCTTGCTACACCGAGTAGAACAGGCAGTACACCTGTAACGTTCGGGTCCAGTGTTCCCGTATGCGCCGCTTTCTTTACGTTCAGTATCCCCTTTACCCATGCAACAACTTCGTGCGATGTTGGACCCGCGGGTTTATCTATAACCACCACACCTTTTGCTATATGCTCCTGTATGGGGCGAGCGTCAGGTGCGCAACCATACCGGGGATCGGTAAGGGCGGGCGATTTATCCAATTTACATCGTTCTAACGGTCTTTCGTGCTCAATCATAAGTAAAATTCTGCTTTATTTAGTCCCGAGAGGATTCGAACCCCCGTCACAGGCTCCAAAGGCCTGTATGCTTGACCGCTACACCACGGGACTTTTTAATTAATTATTCTATCTATTGCTTTATTATTTCGCGCTTTAGCTAAAAAACTTTCATTCAAAAAGAAAGCTCTTCCTCCTTATCCCATTCTCGCATATAGTGCATCCCCAGCTCCTTTAGCTTGGCTCTATCCACCTGCAATCCTACCGTGTAGCTACCAATAAACTTCTCAAACTCGCTATGTAAAGACTGAAAAGTGGGATGCTTAGCATAGTGTAATTCACTATCACTGTGGAATTCGTATTTTATCTCGAAATGAACTGCTGACCTCGTCAACCGTTTAAAGCGGTCAAAATCCAGTGAATGGTACACGTGCGTAGGTATGTCCTGCACTTTTAACCGTACCACTTTATCTTGCGGATTACAGTCCTGTATGCGATCTATTATAGCAGTTTCTATCTCCTGTGCATTGAGCTCGCTACAAACGATCGGCTCCAGGTCTACCAGCTCTCTTGTCCTTAGTG
>JAOZPO010000096.1 GCA_029932715.1 Halobacteria archaeon
AATGAATAAAATTCAAGCTACAAATTTACAATATTGAGTAAAAAAAAAATAAAAAAGAATGGGCTGTTAATCAGGGATTACTTACTTCTCCCTTGCAAACGCAACCCATGTCTCGGTTGTCGAGACTTCCCTACTCTCGTGCAGGAAATCTTCAATCACTTTCGCATCTTCTGCTTCGTAAATCCATATCGCATCATACCTGCCCAGCGTATGATACACTTGCTGGAACTTGACACCTTTGGGTGGCTCTTTAAGTAACTTGTCGCCAAAGTTCCCCGCCTCTTTCACCATGCCTGGATTTACCTTTACGCATGTTATGAACAACATTTTTTTCCTTTTCGCCTCCTTATCTCCCTCACGGATTTTGGTATATTAATACCTTTCGCTTTTTTTGTCGCACCGAACCAACCAATTGACGTTAGAATAAATATGCTCTTACATGCTCTGGCTCTCCTGTCACTATATTCCTAAGAGTTACAATGCCCACGAGTTCACCATCGTCAATCACAAGCAATCTCCTTATGCCTTTCTCCACTATGAGCTTGCATGCACCCATAAGGGATGCATCTGCATTGATTGTTACCAACGGAGAGGACATTATCTCCTTCACTTTTACCTCACTTCTACCCTCTATTACCGCTTTTATCACTATGTCACGGTCAGTAACTATTCCAACTGGTCTGTCTTCTTTCGTTATGACCATAGTTCCTATTCCCGACATTTTCATACCCTTCGCTACTTCAGCGACTGATGCGTCTTCATCTGCTTTAATCGCTGGATAAGTCATTACGTCTCTAACTTCTAATAATCCCGCCGCCATCTTCCTCTTCCTCCTTCCTTTTTACTATCATACATATCCCGCCCTTCATAAACATTCCGCTTTTCTCTTCTTGTTACCTGCACTCAAAAGAATAGATATTTCTTCACATGCACCGGCTCACCTGTTAATACATTTCTAATACTTATAATACCTACAAGCTCACCATTCTCAATTGCAGGCAACCTTCTTAATCCCTTCGTTGCCATGAGCCCGCATGCCTCTTCCACGGATGCGTCTGCCTCCACAGTGATCAAAGGTGAAGACATAATTTCCTTCGCTTTCATTTCGCCCGGGTCTCTATCCTTCACCATGACTTTTGCCGCTATGTCATGATCAACGGTTATCCCTACGGGTTTACTGCCTTCTGTTATCACTACCGCTCCTATCCGCGACAATTCCATGTGCTTCATTATTTTAGCGACCGAAGCATTTTCATCTTCGGTAATTGCTGGATAACTCATTATCTCCTTAACTTTCATCTCTCTCCTCTTACCCCCTTTTTGTTTAAACGGTTATACACGTATTTAATTAAATATGTACTATAAATAACTGTAAAATGAGGAATCAAATAAAATGGACATATCAAAGGAGAAGAGAGTAAGGGACGTAATGACGCGAGGTGTCATTACTGTATCGCTCGACACACCGGTGAGCGAAATAGTAAAACGGCTGGTGAGGGAGGATATATCAGGCGTTGCCGTGACAGTACCAAACGGTAAAGTAGTAGGAATTATATCAGAGATAGACATAATTAAAGCATTTGACAAGGATTGGGACAATACAAAGGCAGAAGATGTTATGTCCACCTTTGTGAGGACAGTAGACCCGGAAACGACAATAAGGAAAGCAGCGAGTTTTATGCGTGACTTGAATATCCACAGGTTGTTGATACTTTCTTTAAGCCCCGCTCCTGGCGTACCCATAGGCATATTAACTGCAAGTAACATACTGAGAGCGAGTGTCGAGTGAAAGGCAATGATGTGCCTCTCACCTATCTTTTTTCATCAAATCAACTCGCTTATGTGGATATTCCGTGCCCTCTAAAGGCTCTACATCCTCTTTCACATACAGAGCGAAATCCTGGAATATAGTCTCTCTTTTATGCCCTGTTTCCGAAAACACATCATCTGCCGCCAGCTCAAAATCAAGTTTATATGTGCCTGCACCCGGCGGTATGAACTCTAATATTGCCACGTTGCCCTTGTGGGTTGCCGTGTATCTCCCCAAATACCTCTTACCCGTGTATGTAGTCTTGAAAAGAGAGCTGAATTCCATAATTGACCTATCCTCACAGAACAACCTTTTCCCGTGCTGATCGGAGATTGATAGCCTGTATTTGTTGAATAGAACGCCAAGAGAGGGGTCATAATCATACCACTTAATCGTTTCACTAAACCGAAAGATGAGCCCTATTCTGCACCATTTCTGAACCGTTGAAATCTCAAAAGTGCCTGACACTTTTATCCTGCCCTCCTCTTTACTACCTTCAAACTTCGCCAGTTCACTTCCCGCGGATGTTTTTTCCTTAGGTCTCAAGAAGCTGTGGACAACCAAGCATATTACAGTCGAAAGCGGAATAAAGAATTTAGTTTGGGAATTCATAGATTTCCTTACCTCCTTACCAGATATATTTTAGCTATTAAAAAAGCAAGTACGAGTAAAAAGTTTTCATCTTGTGAGTAAGCAAATATCGAAATCTTTATATGCTATAATCAATTACCGTGATTATTATTAGTGTTGCGGTAAAAATAGAAGATGATACGGAACAGGAGAATAGCGAGGGGAGGAGAATGGGGAATAAATTCATAGGTGCACTGAAATGTTTTCTTAGATGTCCGGTGGACACGATGAGAGTCATGGTGAGTATGGGTTCTTATGACCCGCAGGCAGTAGAAGCGATACATGCGCATTGTCCCGGGATAGAAGTGGAGAGCGTAGGTTTTTATGCAGGTGTTTTCTTAGCGACTATATTCCTTGCTTTTTGCGTGCTGGCGTATATAATGTCGCTGCTTTACGGTGCTGGTGGCTTATAAGAGGACAGGATAAGAAGGCTTAAATTCCCTTTCTTGTTTCTCAAACGTTACTTTTTAGATAAGGGTGTCACTTTTACGCACTGGTACGGTATAATCCTCACATGCGTTTACTAATTGTTTTGCTAACAGTATTGCAGTGCAATAAAAAAGCACTAACATGATATATCGTATATTCCTGAAGAGGATGTCGAGCGGCAGTGGCACCTGCGGTTCCTCTACTACTTCCATGTATCTTTCTATTGTGCTATACCACCTCAGCCCATAATAAAAAACAGCGTAAACGTTTATACCGCAGAGCCCAAGAGCTATACCCTGAATGGTTTTTGCCAGGTCCGGCTTGCGTTTCGCTTTTACGCTCAATGCGCAGAAATATCCAAATAGGAACCAGCCGATTATGACAAGCGAAATACCCGAGAGTGTAGTTTCCCAGTAGGTTACAACCTTGTCAATGTTTATAGCTATTCGCCATAATATCGCCGCTAATATAATCGTTACCAATGTCCGTTCATGTGTCATTACGTTGAATACCGCTTCTTTTATGCTCTTTGCTCGTTTCTTACTCTTCTTCCTCATGCTCTCTTTAATTAGCAGGCGGTAATTCTCATGCACACCCTTTAGATACCGAGCCGAGCCAATTGCTACGCAATAATACACCACAAAGATAATATACCTCAAATCACGGTAAATAGGATCCCGTGTGACACAAGCTTCTACATGCAGAAGGCCATGCCATCTCATGCCATAGTAAATCACAGCATAGAGGTTTAACACGAGCACGCTAACGGCAAAGCCACGATAAATCCTGTTTGATACAGGCCAGTCCGTCGGTTTTCGGCTCATAGAGTACATATAGGCAAAGATGAACCAGCCAACTATGAATAGGCTTACACCCGAGCAAGCAGTTTCCCATAAGCTTATTTTTCCATCAGAGCTTATGATCGCTCGCCATAAGAACGCTATGCCCCCTAATATTATTAATACCCTCCCGTCGGTTACTGCCCTGAATAGAAACTCTCTCATGTTCATCTTCAAAAATCCAAATGCCGGGCATAGATATGAGCGAAAAAAAAAGCTTTATGCTTTATCCTGTGAAACCTCAGGTTACTACTCCTTATACTCCTTCTCTCCTTTCTTAATTAAATACTCACACTCCTCAGATGCCCTTTCTAAGTACTTGGATAACGCTATTGCAGTGCAAAAGAATATTGCCAGCATAAAATATCTTACATCGCGAAAGACAAAATCCAGAGGCACTAAAGCTTCTTCTACACCTGGAGATATTATACTATACCACCTCATTCCGTAATAGACAAGAACATACAAGTTTACAGCGAATAAAGAGAAAGAGAGCCCCTGGTATATCTTTGCAACGCTTGGCCTGATTGTTCTCACTGCTAATGAACTTATGTAGCCGAAGAGGACCCAGCCCAGTATGAAAAGACCCATACCTGAGCACATACTCTCCCACAGGACTATTTGTTTGTCGAAACTTATGATTGAACGCCATAAAAATACTGTACCTATTAGTACTATAACCGTCCGTTCATCAGTCAGGATACTGAATATTGCTTCTTGTACTCCCGCTTTTCGCCTCTCTGGCATTTCTTCGGTCACCAGCAAGTAATTATCGTGCATCTTTTTCAGATACCCCATTGCCCATATTATTCCACAATACGCAAGCACAAGCACTGCGAACCTCACATCCCTGAGAAGAATATCCTGTGGCACATAAGCCTCAGTTTCAGTCATTAATCTATACCATCTCATCGCTAAGCAAACAAGAACGTAAACATTTAAAGCGCTTACGCTAACAGTAAGCCCCTGAGCTACCCTGTTCGATATTATCCACTCCGTCTCTCTCTTAGACATGGAATAGAGATAACTGAAGATAAACCAGCCCAGTATGATAAGAAACGCACCAGATACGATACTTTCCCAAACTGCTACCTTTTGGTCAATGCTTATGAGTACTCGCCCTAAAATCGCCGCCACCGCTATCACTGCTAAAATTCGCCAATCCATTGCCACATGCATAAAGGATCCTTTTGCGCCCATGTTAATCTAAAAACTCCTGCTTCTCTATTGTTTTACATATTTTGTGAACAGTATATAAATAACTTTCGGTTTTTCTTTTTATTCAATCAGCGTTTACAAATTATCTGATGAGCAGTAAAATATCTGACGCGAGAAGAATAGTGATAAAGGTAGGGACCAGCAACCTCACCGATAGCAACTACCGGCTTGAGCCGTGCAAAGTGGAAAAGCTTACCCGTGAGATAGCGGAACTAAAGAAGCGCGGTAAGGAAGTTATTGTGGTCTCTTCGGGCGCTATCGGTGCTGGTATTGGTAAACTCGATCTGAAGCAGCGACCACGCGACATAAAGAGGTTGCAGGCTACTGCTGCTGTGGGACAAAACGTCTTAATGAGCACGTATGATAGATATTTCGCACGTTACGGGCAGACAATAGCGCAGGTATTATTAACGCATGAGGATTTCTTTAACAGGCAGAGATACATCAATCTCAGGAATACTTTGATTACACTACTTAAGTCGAGTCTAATACCAATAATAAACGAGAACGACACCGTAGCGGTGGACGAGCTAAAAGTAGGAGATAACGATAATTTATCGGCGCTGGTAGCAAGCAATCTCGAGGCGGATTTGCTTGTCCTGCTGACCGATATAGACGGCTTGTATAGCCAGGACCCGAAAAGGAGCAAAAACGCTGAGTTCATATCGGTCGTGGAAGAGATAACGCCGGAAATTGAGCGTATTGCAGAGTCAGGAGGTAAAACGGGTGTGGGAGGTATGAAGACGAAGATACAAGCTGCGAGAGTTAGTATGAATGCGGGCATTCCTCTCGTCATTGCGAACGGCGGTGCCGAAAACATACTGTTACGGATTATAGAGGGGGAGCAGGTTGGAACTGTATTCATACCGAAGCGAGAGAAGATGAACGATAGAGAGCACTGGATTCCGTTTGCATCAAC
>JAOZPO010000002.1:0-8522 GCA_029932715.1 Halobacteria archaeon
ACAGGATTATTGATGCGCGAAACGCGATACTACCTGATGTAGCATTATGGGTTCCCGCGATCGCGACTGCGGAAAATGCCGCTATTCTGTTCTACATGGGCGTGGACATAATAGACGACACGAATACGGTTTTAAAAGGTTATCAGGGCATTTATCAAATGGAGGACGGGGAATCGAGATTAACAGAATTGGATGACCTACCCTGCAACTGTAATGTCTGCTCCTCTGTATGTATAGACGATTTAAAGGCTATGACAAGGAAGGAACAGGCGTTGCTACTTGCAAAACATAACACACTACTATTGGCTAAAGAGGTGAAGAAGGTAAGAGAGTGCATAAGAGCTGGCAATTTACGTGAGTACGTGGAGATGAAGGTACGGGCTTCTACTTTTCTTACCGCAGTGTTAAGGATACTGGACATGCAGGAAGAGCAGTATTTCGAGACAAGAACGCCTATTGCCCGGAATCACGTTATGAATGCGAATACAATGGAATCGTTGAAAAGGATAGAAGTGAAGCGGTTTGCGAACCGTGTTCTGGAAAGGTACGAACCTCCTGCACGACCAATATTACTGATATTACCATGTTCCGCGAGGAAGCCGTATTCTAAGTCTAATTCACATACGAAGTTCATAGATGCGATTGCAGAGTACAGAGGGCACATACATGAAATCGTCTTAACGTCTCCGCTCGGTATCGTTCCAAGAGAGCTTGAACTGAGTTATCCCGCTGCGTTCTATGACATACCTGTAACCGGTTACTGGGATGCCGAGGAACGAGAATGGGTATCTTCATGCTTGCGTGCATATCTAAATAAGAATCAGAAGAATTATGAGGTTGTGGTTGCACATCTCGACGGTGCATACAAAGAGATATGCGCCAGTGTTGCAGCGGATTTGGGCATTGAACTCGTATTCACATGTAAGCCAAACGAAACGCCAACAGAAGCTTTAAACGTGTTGAAAGTGCGGATAGCAGGCTTATGTCTCGATAGGAAACCGCTTTATGGCTTTGAACGTAAAGCCAGCATAGTAAAGGCAATGGCTGATTTTCAATTTGGTATTGGTGCTGGCAGCGAGTTAATAGCAAAAGAGGAAGGCGAGAACCTAAAGATACGCGGGCAGTTCCCTTTTTACACTCTTAGCACCAATAACGAGGTACTTGCGAGAATTGTACCGCAGTACGGGCTTTTAACGATTACGATGAAAGGTGCCAGTAGGATTTCAAATCTTATGCACACGTATAATGTAGAAATAGGCGATTTTGTGCCTAAAGGTTCGGTACTGGCGCCTGGAGTTGTGAACGCCGACCCGCAGATAAGAGTGAATGATGAGGTTGTATTTTGTGGCAAGAATGCGTTTGGCGTGGGTAGGGCAAAGATGAACGGGAGTGAGATGCGGGAATCACGTAGAGGCGTGGCAGTGCAGGTGAGGGAGGTGAAAGAGATATGAAGGATTAAACTTTAAACCATTTAAATTCAAATAAAATATTATAACCCAAATTTAACAAACTCAAAAATGATGTCTCTTTATTAAGCCCTGTTTTTAATAATAAGCATAAAATGCCACTCAACATCCCCACACTACATAGGCTAAAAGAACTAAGAACAGAAACCGAAGAAGTAAAAACCTTCAAATTCCTGTCGCCCGAAATAGGCAGAGAAAGCGAACCCGGGCAATTCGTTATGGTCTGGAACCCGGGTATAGATGAGATACCAATCTCAATTGCCGCTGCTTCGCCGACAGGCGAAATAGAGCTTGCAATTGCAAATGTCGGTGACTGCACACACAGTTTGCACCAGAAGCACATAGGCGATTTAATCGGTTTAAGAGGCCCCTATGGTAATGGATTCAGAATCAACGGCGCACAGATTTGCATGGTCGCGGGTGGCTATGGCGCAGCGCCTTTACGATTTGCAGCAATGCGCGCGAAAGAATTAAGTACGGACGTTGTGGTTCTAATAGGCGCAGGAAATAGTGCAGAACTCTTGTATACCAAAGAATTTGAACGAATGGGCTGTGACGTAAGAATAGCGACAGAAGATGGTTCTGATGGATACAGAGGCATGGTCACTGAATTATTGGAAGAGATACTGACATCTGGTGAACGGTTTGAGCAGGTATTGACCTGTGGTCCGGAACCGATGCTGGCACATGTTTGCGAGATCACAAGCAAGGCAAGAATAGCCACGCAAGTCTCCGTAGAGCGAATAGTAAAATGTGGATGCGGTGCATGTGGCTCTTGTGATATTGGCGGTAATCAAGTTTGTAAAGACGGCCCTGTTTTCGAGGCTGATATACTGAAACACACGGAATTTGGGAAATGGCGGCGTGAAAAGAGCGGTAAAAGAAGCCCTATTAAGTCTGATACAGGTGAGTTATTATCTATTCCTTCTCCGCTTTTCACGCCCGAACACGAACCCCTGTTAGCAACAAAATTATGCGGAATTGCGTTTTGCAATCCAATCGCGAACGCAGCGGGATTCGGCGTTTCCGGGAAGTCACTCTATCGCTATGCAGTAGCAGGCGCCGGTGCAGTCGTAACAAAATCGGTTGGGCTGTATGAGCGCGATGGCTACCCAAATCCCACCTTCATTGAAGTATCGCCTCTTAGCTATGTGAATGCAATGGGGCTACCAAATCCGGGTATAAAGAACTACAAGCTGGAGATAGAAGATGCGAAGCGTGCTGATGTGCCTCTAATCTTGAGCTTTTTCGGTAAAGATGTGGCGGAATGTAGGGCAGTAGCAAAACACGCTATTAAATATCCAATAGACATGCTTGAATTTAACGCTTCCTGTCCGCATTCGGATTTCGTTGCCATAGAAAACACTCCAAAACTGCTGAGAAGTATAATAAAAGAGGTGCGTGAGATTGTGCAGCCGATTCCTTTAGCAGTGAAGATATCGCCTAATGTGGGTGACCCGGCAGGATTGGCAATGACGCTGGAGAAGGCGGGTGCTGATGCTATAACTGCTGTTAATACTGTAATAGCTCGACCGGTTGACAATACACTGGATATCCCGATATTGGGCAATCCCACAGGCTATGGCGGTAAATCTGGTAAGGCACTTTCGGCTGGCGGTAAGCAAGTCATTTCTGCGTTATATGAAGAGTTGAAGATACCTCTAATCGCAGTTGGTGGTATCTTTTCCGCTAAGGACGTGATAGAATACGCAATGAACGGTGCGAGCTTGTTCCAGATTGGCAGCGCGCTGGTAAGTGAAGGACCAGAGATTTTTCCTAAGTTAAAACAGGAGTTGAAGCAGTATCTTGTGGCTAATGGCTATAAGAACATTGAGGAGTTGGTGGGCGTGGCGCATAGGCGTTGACTAATTACAAAAGCAGTTATCGTTGGAGAGAAGGACTCCAGTGGCAATCCGTGTGACTTTGTGGCTATAAGAGCTCATCAACGATCTTTGATACTTCCCTAAACACCTCCTCTTCTGACTTTTCGCCACTGACGATATATACATCCCCATATTCTTGCGCCAAATCAGCATAAGTCCGCCATATCTTCTCCATATCCGCTTCTTCTTCAAATAGTTCCAGATGAAACCTGCTCTCGTTTATCCGCTGAAGACAAACCTTAGGTGATACTTTAAGTATAAATGTGATGTCAGGCAGTATAAATCGGTCATTAATTTCCCGTAGCCATTCTCGGTCTTCTATGCCCAAAGACCCAAAAGCGACAGAGGAAAAGAAGTAGCGGTCGGTTATCACTGTTATCCCCTGTTTCAAGAGCGGAATAACTTCCTTCTCTATGTGATGTGCACGGTCCGCAGTGAACAATAGTTGAAGGCATTCCGGTCCTGTTCGCCATTCTTTTGTCAACTGTCCGCGAATTAGACCACCGATAAGGTTATTTGTAGGCTCTTTAGTAAGATGCACTTTTTTATGGCGCTTCCGTAAGTAAACACTCAACTTTTTCGCTTGCGTTGTAGAACCAGCACCATCAAGTCCTTCAAAAGCGATGAATCTGCCACTATAGTGATTTTTGTACATGGTGAATAACTCATATAAGCTCCTTCGCCTTCCGGACGGCATCAACGGCGTCACTGCCATAGCAATCCGCACCGATTTCCGCTGCGTATTCCGGCGTGACTGCACCTCCACCGACCATTATCTTTACCGCCAGACTCTCTGCTCCGAAATAATTTATGACTTCCGCCATATATTCCCTCGTTGTTGTCAACAATGCCGACATTCCGACTATATCCGCTCCTGTATCACGCACGGCATCAGCAAAACGCTCCTTGCTTACGTTTGTGCCGAGGTCTATCACTTCAAAACCCTCAGAAGATAGCATTATAGTTACTATCTCTTTCCCTATGTCGTGAACGTCTCCCTTGACCGTGCCGATAACTATTTTCCCTATCCTGTCTTCCACATCCTTTTGCAATAACGGCTTAACAATCTCCAATGCTTTTTTCGCATTCCAGCCGGCAACCATCAGTTCCGCATCAAAGTATATCTCCTTGTAACCTTTACCAATTTCCCTGAGACCACCCGTCAGCTCGTCAACTATCTTGTACGCTTCCGTGCCATTGTTCAGCCGCTCATCGCAAAAAAGTTCTATCTTCTTCTTCTTTACGTCAAGTAATGCGTTCAGTATTTCCATGCAATTAAAATAATATAAACAAACATTTAAAATACTCTCTTTTTACATTAATACTAATGAAGTTTCATGAACATCATATTCCCTGACTATGGAAAAGAGGCAAAGCTCATTAAAGGGAAGACCATACTTGCCTATCTACAGGAGCTGGATATAGATATAAACGCATCATGCGGCGGTGAGGGTAAATGTGGTCAGTGCCTGATTGAGATTGAATGCGCACCCGGTTCAATATCTGATAAGACAGAAGCGGAAAACGAACTTATACACGATGATGTCCACAGACTCGCGTGCCAGGCAAAAATATTAAAGACCGACAGGCACGTTTACATACGGGTTCCGTCTCTGCACCATCTTCGGCAGTTGCATGTTTTAGAGTCGGGAGAGTACAGGACAATCCCGTTTGAGCCTTTTGTACGCAGAGAGGGAGAGAGAGTATCAATGGATGGAGGTGAGTACGCAGGTGCGATATACGGAATCGCTCTTGATATAGGTACTACCACGCTTGCCATGCACCTGGTTGACCTTGAAACAGGAGAAGTACTTTCTGTTACATCAAAAGAGAATCCGCAGATTAAATATGGAAATGACGTAATTTCGCGGATAGAATTTACGAGAACAGGAGGGGATATACTGCAAAGGGGAATTAGAAATGTCATCAGGCAAATGATTATAGCTCTATCAGACCCTGCTAAAATCTATGATGTGGTGATCGTTGGTAATCCAGTAATGAGAGACTTGTTCTTTGGGTATTCAGTCGAGTCGCTTGGAAAAAGTCCTTACGAACCGCAGAGTACAAAGTCAGTGAGTAAAACCGCGAGTGAACTTGGACTTAAGACGAATCCCAGGGCATGGGTTTATGGACCTCCATTGATAGGCGGTTTTGTTGGTGCAGACGCTCTCGCCGTCGTACTGGCGACGGAACTGTACAAAAAGGAGGAGATATGCATGGCAATAGACATTGGAACCAATACTGAGATTGTACTGGGGAACAAAGACAGGATGATTGCAACGTCATGTGCCGCGGGTCCCGCATTTGAGGGTGCCGGCATAAGTTACGGCATTGGTGGTGTAAACGGTGCGATAAAGGACGTGAGGATAGATGCGGCAGAGGTCAGCTACAAAACGATTGGCGATACTAAGCCAATAGGGATTTGCGGTTCTGGCCTGATAGATGCTCTGGCTGAGCTTCTGGAGAATAAGATAATTGACGGTAACGGCAAGTTCTCAGGTACGGAAAAGGAATTTAAAATCGCTGAGGGTATCAGCGTATCGGAAAGGGATATAGACCAGTTAAATCTCGCTAAAACCGCTGTGGCGTTGGGTGTAAATGTATTGATAGAAAGATACGGGATAAAGCTTGAGGATATAACCCATCTATTTCTGGCTGGTGGGTTTGCCAATTTTACAAACACTGAAAATGCAATACGCATAGGGCTTCTTCCAGCAATTGCGCGTGATAGGATAAAGAAAGTGGGTAATGCCGCGTTAGAAGGTGCAAGGGAGATGTTGATATCGAGGATAAAGCGTGAAGAAGCAGAAGCGGCGGCAATGCGAATCGAGCATATAAAACTCGAAGAGGAGGAGGGTTTCATGGAGAAGTTCGTCAGCGAGCTGTACTTCCAGAATTATCTTTAAATAACAGCTCGTATAGACGCAAAATGCAATGCAACCCCGGAAGATAATAGACCATTGCCCGTACCTTTTATACATGTTAACTACATATGTTAATTCACTATACACTACTAATGTGCTAACATAAAGGGCGAAAGAAGGGAAGGGGGAGATAGTAATAAAAGTAAAAAAATCATTATATTATATGCTAAGAGACGCTAAGAATATAAATAAAGGGCAAAGGGGGAAAGAGAAGGAGATGATAAATAAACTAAAAAATGGATTGTTTGCTGTGGTACTGGTATTTGTAATATCAACGTGCATAACGGTATCAGTGCTTGCGTATACAACTGTTGTTTCCGATTCGGTTACAAACAGCACAGATGCGCCTGTCCTGTATTCATATTCCGATGAAGTGATAACAACTAAGGGCACGAGCGGCGAGTTTAACTGTTATAAGCAGGACAAAGCAATTACAGCCAGATATGCACCTGCGATTACAATCAATAGGAGCAGTAGTGCTATCCAGAGGTCTTATATGGTTGCCATTCCACAAACCTGCGGGTCGGGGCGAGTGGTAGGAGTAAATACATCACCAGAAATACTGCTAAAATCAAGGCGGTTTGTGCCAGAACCAGGACTATACTTCGGCTTCGAGTCTAATCTATCGCCAATGACAGATGCGGGCGGTGAGAGAACGCATGTGTTAATACGGTTCCACAATATACCAAATACAAGCGGAAGAGTAGAACTAAACGAGAAATTTAATGCTGAAATATTACCAGATAACAAGATTTCACCACACATAAGAGATTATGGTGTCGGCGCGTGGGCGGTTAACCCGGACGGAAATGCGAGCTTATTGGTTACGTTCTTTGATGACGTCTCGAAGGACGAAGCGAAACAGGTAATAGAGAAGCACGGAAGTGTGATCACGGAACCAAGCCCGTGGGGCGGCAATGTCTGGACCGTCTCAGTTCCTGAAGATATTATTACAAGTCTTGCAAGCGAGGACGCAGTTGAATGGATAGAATCCGTGCCACCGCCAAAAACAATCACCAACGTTGCGGATACTCTGGAGTGAGAGAGGTAGACACGATTTTATTGACAAAGGTGGATAACACCAAAAATGGGTAATACGGGAAACAGAATAGCAGTATCGTTCGGAATACTGGTAGTAATTGCAATGTCGGCAGTGTTGTCAGTAACAGCAGATACAACATCCGTGAATGCAGCAGATACATCAACACAAGTCATATTAAAATCGAGGCAGTTTGTACCTGACTCCGGGTTAGACTATGTCGTCAAGTCTAAACTGGCGGTACCAGCAGATGGTGGCGCGGAGAAGACACATGTGCTAATGCAGTTCTATCAGATACCAAATGCAAGCGAAAAAATAGCGCTTAATGAAACCCATGATGTTGATTTACTGTCGTATGTTCCCAATAACGCATGGTTTGCCAATATTCCATGCGAATTGGCATCTGATATAATTGCACAGCCGAACGTGAGGTGGATAGGTGGTATATTGCCCGATGACAAGATTTCACCACAGATAAGACATTATGGTGTCGGTGCCTGGGCGGTCAACCCGGACGGAACTGTGAAATTGTTGGTTACGTTCTTTGATGACGCTTCGGAGGGCGAAGCGAGACAGGTAATAGTAAAATACGGAAGTGTGGTTGCAGAGCCAAGCCCGTGGGGCGGCAACGTCTGGACTGTCTCTGTACATGAAAATTCTATTTCAAGTCTTGCAAGCGAAGACGCGGTGGAATGGATAGAATCCGTGCCCCCGCCAAAAGCAATTGACAACGACGGCTCGAGAGCGGCACTCAAAGTTAACACTGTACAGGCAGCACCGTACAACCTGAATGGTTTGGGTGTAGTAATAGCAGAATGGGATATTGGATGGGCTGATGGGACGCACAATGACCTTGCAGGAAGAGTTACTGTGGGCGATACAGGAAGTACAATAATGGATCATTCTACTCATGTCGCAGGTACTGCAATAGGCAACGGCACTAATAGCGGAGGACGTCTTAGGGGTATGGCACCAGAAGCTAACCTCGTTACGTATGAATGGCCCAATAGTATAACAGAACTGGATAACGAGACCTTTGATGCTATTGTGAATCACAGTGCGGTGATTTCAACAAATTCATGGGGACGTCTTATAAATGGCACTAATTGTTGGTTACATGGATATTATAACTTATGGAGTCAGAACTACGATATGATCGTGGATGGTAAGCTTGATAACAATACAATAACCATCGTGTTTTCTGCGGGAA
>JAOZPO010000002.1:8622-19705 GCA_029932715.1 Halobacteria archaeon
ATCGTGGATGGTAAGCTTGATAACAATACAATAACCATCGTGTTTTCTGCGGGAAATGAAGAGCATGATGGCGATTGCCCACCGTATCCCTGGAATCAAATACTGCCTCCTGGCAGCACGGCGAAGAATACAATTGCCGTTGGCGCTACATATTCCGATACTAATGAACACACGTATTTTAGCAGTAGAGGACCTACTGATGACGGCAGGATAAAGCCAGATGTGTGTGCGCCAGGGGCACAAATAGGCGGAGATTGGGGCATAAACTCAACTATACCAGGACAATCTTATGCTGTTAAGCTTGGGACATCCATGTCCGCGCCAGCAGTGTCGGGATGTGCAGCATTGATCTATCAGGACTACCGCAGCACTCATTCTGCTATCAATCCAACACCTGCTATGGTTAAGGCATTGCTGATACACACTGCGGATGACCCTGGAAATACAGGTCCTGATTACACCTATGGCTGGGGTTTGGTAAATGCAACTGCGGCAGCAGACGTAATCGGGTCAGACAACAATCCGGTTCAGACACTATTCGAAGGTGTGGTAAACAATAGCGAGGTGGATACGTACAACGTGTATGCACCCGCAGGAGTTGAGCTGAAAGCTACTCTTGTCTGGACTGATAAAAATGGTTCGGTAGCGGCAGCGAAAGCATTGGTTAATGATTTAGACCTTAACATAACAAAAAGCGGCAGTACATATTACCCCTGGTTGTTAGACCCTGCTAATCCTGGCAGCCCTGCGACAACTGGTGTAGATAGCATAAACAACGTAGAGCAGATTCTAATAGACGCATCAACAAGTGATATCTATACCATAACTGTAAATGGAACGAGTATTCCCATGGAACCACAGCCGTACTCTTTGATTATTACCACCGGGATAATCTACGTGCCTGATAACTATGCAAGGATACAATGGGCAGTGGATAATGCAACTGCTGGAGACGCGATAATCGTGAGAGACGGTACTTACACCGAGAACGTGAATGTGAACAAGAGATTAACGATAGAATCGGAGAACGGCACAGCGAATTGCATTGTCAAAGCGGCGGACTCAGATGACCATGTCTTTAATGTGAGTGCCGACTACGTAAACATCAGTGGATTCACGTTAAAAGATGCGAATGGCACTTCTAACGCCGGTATTTATCTCTATGGTGCAGACCAGTGCAACATCTCTGCTAATAATGTAACTAACAATTGGCACGGGATATGTTTGTATGCAGGTTGCGAGCGCAATAACGTAACAAGAAACACTGCACGGAGCAACGACAATGGTATCTACCTCTACAATGCGTCTAACAACAACATTTCATGCAACTGGGTAGCTTATAACAACAGGGGTGGCTTCAATTTAACGGCTGGCTGCATCGGTAACACAATCAAGAACAATAGCATCATGATGAACGGCAACTACTGCACAACGAGCGGTGGCTACGAGTGGAACTTCTACAATAATCAAAGCAATTATGTCAATGCAACAAATAACTGGTGGGGCACGGGAAACGAAACAAAGATAAACGCAAGCATTTACGACTATTATGATAATACAGAGAAAGGCAACGTGAACTTCACAGGATATCTCGAAGACAGTGCACCATGCGCACCGGTTCCCGAACTGTCCACGATTATTCTGCTCTCGCTTGGACTGCTCGCGTTATACATTTGCGCTGGTTTGAGAAGAAAAGGTTAACCATCTGTTTTATTGCCTATCAAAAGCAGCCTTTATTGCCTCCGCGAGCAATTCGCCTGCTTGCTGCATTATCGGTCTATCCGGACCCATGTACGCCACACACTCGTTATCGTGCATCTGCTTCACCTGGTCTTCAAATGAGTTCATATCTTTGTATGACATCCCTGTAAGCTTAGCCGCGATCTTTGATGCAGAGCCGCAAGGCGTATCGCGGATAACCGTTACGGTTTCGATTACCTTACTCTTATCATTTACTCTCAACTCGAATTTGGGCTTACCAAACGCTTCGGCAAAAGAATTTATCAGCTCATTATCGCTTCTCTCCAGTATGCAGAGTGGCTCTGGGAATTCCACATGTATGCCCTTCTCTTTTAGTTCGTTTTCTATCGAGTATTTACCCTCAGGTATCAGGTTCGGGTCTTCAATGGGCCATAGAACAGCCTTTGCACCTGTTCTTTCTACTATAATCGGTACAAGGTCACCCGCCTTGGGCAGTATCCCAAGTACCAACAGCAGGTCACACTCGAGTAGCGGCAGGTCTTCCGGCAGGTCCTTCTCCGGCTCGTCAAGCGATACGGACGCAACTTTCAGGTCGTATAAGCCCACTATCCTGTCGGCAAACCCGCTTGTTGCCAGATGCTCCATTACCAGTTCGCCAAAGGAACCGTGATACAGTATATACGTTCGGTTATTCATTCCATTCTCCTATATACCTAACTTATTATTCGCCGATATATAATTATAATTTAATCCATCTCTGTGGAAGAAGAGTATTTTTCACCGAAAACTTTATGTGTAATGTGCTAATATCAATGAATAAAAAGTAAGAAATGAAGAGAGTCACGTTTTTTATCGTATTTCTATTGTCACTATTATATCTGTCTACTCTTGTATGGCTTATGAATCTCTGGCTCACCGACCCTTACTACAGTCATGGATTCTTAATCCCGATTATCTCTGGCTTTATTGCATGGCGGAATATCGCGAACCATAAAGCCGAATATGAGCTAGAGCCAGAGCATTCAGGCATCTACATCTTCGCTTTCGGGCTCTTGCTCTATGCAATCGCTAATATCAAACTCTTCCCGTTCTTAACCGCGCTCTCTTTCCTGTTCACAACAAGCGGATTAATCATGTATTTTTATGGAAAGACTATGATGCGTGCCCTTCTGTTCCCGCTCGCGTTCCTCATATTTGCCATTCCGCTGCCAATCGAATGGCTGAGCAAAGTCGCATACTACCTGCAATCATTCTCAGCCGGTTGTGCCACAGCTATTATCACTATGCTTGGGATTACTGTTGAACGGACTGGCGCAGAGATACACATACATAATGCTGCTTTTATCGTCGGTGCACCGTGCAGCGGCATGAATTCACTTATCGCTCTGCTGGCACTGTCCACGATCTTTGCCTATATCCTGAAATGCCGATTATATAAAAGAGCTGCTCTTATACTTCTGTCGGTTCCAATTGCCCTCTTTGCTAACATCATCAGAATCGTATCACTGCTGCTGATTGCCGAGACTTATGGCGCGGAGATGGCAAAGGGTTTCTTCCATACCTTCTTCAGTCCGCTGCTCTTCTTCATCGCTTTTATATGTTTAATACTAATCAGTATCGTAATTGGATGTAAGACGAGCGTAAAATGAAAAGATTCTTTGAGGAATATCACGGTATTATTGGAGCACTTTTGCTTACCTTTGTGATTATAATTCTCTTTTCTACACCTTCTATGATCTTTGCCAAATCGTTCACTACCATCGGCACTGAACTCTCGCATGCGTCCTCGGATGAGACTTTAGTGCGATCAAAGATAGATTTCGGTAGTATTGAGCACATGCGTGCATTCCCAAAGGAGATCGGTAACTGGTGGGGCTCTGATTACGAGACGAAGGGGCTTGCCAAACGCCTGGGTGCGGATGTGCTACTCATGCGTGCTTATTCCAATCCGGATTATTACCAGCCCGTATTCTTCCTCATCATGCAATCATATAACCGCTCAAGTTTCCATCCGCCTATCGTATGTTATCCTGCGTTAGGCTATACAATAGTAGAAGAGGGCAAAGAGGAGATACAGGTACAAGATGTAAACTGGGAAGAAGAGCCGCTGTACAGCAAGCCATACAATAAAACACGCTTATCCTCGAACAGAACAATATCAGCAAAGAAGCTCATTGTCGTGAAGGAATCACCAGAAGGGGGTATAAAAGAGCGAAGGGTGGTCCTCTACTACTATGTGAAAGAGAAACCAATATCAAATAAGATTACAATGGTTCGTGTATCAGCACTCGCACCTCTCGAAGGCTCCTATGATGCGATTTTAAATCTATGTAAGGAGTTCATGGCTGATACCATACCCTGTATGTTTGAGCCAGGGAGAACGGAAGTTTCTGTATTTTATATCCTGCTCGCTTATGGCCCGGTCATCGGCACTTTATCTATTCTATTGCTATTTACCGTTCCGCTCACTATGATCTTCTATACCCGGATAATGCACCATAGAAGCACTATACGCTACGGACAGAGTTCAAAGATAAAACGGCGCTACAAGAAATAGTATAATGTTGATAATACCGTGTGAGAGGCTTATCGCATATATCGAACCCGTTTTGTCACGTACAACAGAGAATAAAAAGCCAACGGAAAAAGCAAGCAGACAGTCCCAGAAGGTGAGATTGCCCGCATGAAGCACACCGAAGATAATAGATATAAAAAGAATGCCCCACCATTTACTCAGTACACGTAGCGTGGTAAACTGAATCAAGCCACGGAATGTAAGTTCCTCTAAAAAGCCGGTGCATATAACCATAGTTAGCGCTAAAGCGATAAAACTCGATATTCCTGCGTACACGTTCAAAAGAGGGCTGGGTTTTAAAATTAGATATTCTAATAGACCAAAAGGTATGGCAATGAGTATTACACCCAGTTCAATTGGTACGTCTCGCCTCCTGGTTGGCATAGTAAGACCGATATCCTTAGGGTGGAGCCTTTGTAGCCACATGCATGTAAACACGGCAATGAATACCGGTATAGATATAAACATGAACCAGAAAGTAACGCTGAAGTGAATAATCGGCATTGATAGGCTCAATATCCGAATAATGGGTGCAACAACGAGCACTATAAGAAATTGTGATAGCATTTTATTCCTATCAGATTCCCAGCCTGCATATAGTAGCAATCCGAACATGAGGGCTATGTGCAAGACAATGCCCAGTTTTGGATCGCGTGTAGTCAGCAATTCCGCGCCGGTAATCAGAAGTAGATAAGTAGCACAGAGAAAGAGAGTATTGCGGTTCCTTTTTAGTATAAATCCCCTCCTCTTCTGCCATTGCAAAAGCGGCTGGTGGTAGTGTGTTTTAACTATAAAACCACGTGGATAAGCTTTTGACGGTAATATCAGCTCGCGTGCGTGATGCCTTTTTGAAAGGGGTGATTCATCTCTGTTTAACCGTCTCATTACAATATCTTTAGTTGTTTTGTTATCTTTTCGCATTTGGTCAGTTTATGCTCGTATCAATAACGAAAAGCGAAAAGTTTATATAGTACATAGAAAAGTTTATATACACCTTTAAGAAGATAAGACTATAACAGATGTTATCATCCAGTAGAGGTATATGGTATAAGGAGGGAGAAACAAAACAATGTTGAGTATAGTAACAACTACTACTACCACAACGGTTGTAACGTTGACTCAAGCGGCGATGTTTGGTGCTATTGGTGTAATTGCCTTAATCATGCTTCTCATAGCGAAAGAGTTGCTAAGCGCAAGTACAAATGAAAAGGCGTTGGTTCTGGGGCAGGTCACATCCGTAGCAATTTACCCGCTTCTATTCGCCTTTTTGGCTATTGTTGCCGTTGCAATTGTGGGAGCTTTGTAACCTAATTCTTGTTCCATCAGTTGCTTTTGTAGTCATCCAGCCGTAGCGGCGGATTTAACGGTAGGAGAGCCTGGCCTTGCTATCACGGATATTTGGTACGGAAATAGCAAGACTTTTTTATTATTGGTAAAGTAAGTTCTGAAATGTGCCTGTTTGTTTGCATTATGCCGTAACGATTTTTTAGAAAGGGTAATAGATGAATTAGTATGAAAAAGATGGTTATATGGCCTGCGTATTTAACCGCGGGAAGAACAGAAGGAGAAGGTCGGATCGTCCCGAGAAGAGAAGCGGTGAAGTCACCTCGGGTAGAAGAGATAGAAGCAGTAGCGAAGGAACTCAATCTGGAACCAGAGGTAGAGAGAGGGAAAGCATATCCGAAGACGCATTGGGACAATAGTGGCAGAGTACTGGTGAACAAGATAGGGCGTAAAGGAGCGATTGTGAAGCAGATTGCAGCAGGGATAAAAGAGATACGCGCTAAGTCTAAGAGCGCGAAGAAGAAGGAGTGAAAATGTTTGATTTTCATACGCATTCTATTTTCCGTGATGGTGTTGAGATTACGCATGTTCCCACGGAGAAAATGTGGAAAATGATAACTAAGGTGAAAGATTTGGGTGCGGAACTGGTTGTCGTACACGGGGAGACATTGGTGGAACCAGTGGAGAGCGGCACGAATAAAGCGGCGCTGAACAATCCCCAGGTGGATATACTTGCACATCCCGGTCTTATCAGTGCAGAGGAAGCCGAACTAGCAAAGGAGAACGGAGTTTATCTTGAAATATCAGCAAGGCACGGTCATTACCTGTCTAACGGGCATGTAGCACGTATTAGTAGAAAAGCAGGGGCAAAACTGTTACTCAATTCTGATTTACATGCTCCCGGGGATTTCCTCACGGAAGAGTTTGCACATAGTATTCTCGCGGGTGCGGGCTTAGACCATGAAGAAGTGAAGAGGATAAGATAGGTGATACCGATGTTTTCATCCCAAGCTGAAGTTTTTGATAAAGAGAGAAGATACATAATGCAAACGTACAAGCGACCGCAGATAGTACTGAAATCAGGGAAGGGTGCGATATTGAAGGACTTTACAGGTAAAGAGTACATAGATTGCGTTGCTGGCATTGCGGTGAATGTAGTTGGATATAGCCATCCTGTGGTGTTAAAAGCAGTAAAAGAGCAAGCTGATAAGCTAATGCACGTCTCGAATCTGTATTACACGGAGCCGCAGGTGGAACTTGCGGAGAAGCTATCGGAGATAACAGGCATGTACAAGGCTTTCTTCTGTAATTCCGGTGCAGAGAGTATAGAAGCGGCATTGAAGCTGGCAACGAAGATAACAGGTAAAACCGGATTTGTAGCGGCGGAAGGTAGCTTTCACGGCAGGACGCTCGGCTCGTTGAGTGTAACATTTGGACATAAATTCAGAGCCACATTTAAGTCGCTACTATTGAACAAAGTAAAATTCGTGCGGTATAGCGATGCAGATGCAGTTAGAACTGCGATAGATGCGGACACTGCTGCTGTTATATTAGAGCCGATTCAGGGGGAGACAGGTGTGATAGTACCTTCAGACGGCTATATACGTGAAGTAAGGTCTATATGCAGCGAAAGAGGCGTTTTGTTGATTTTAGATGAGATACAGACTGGTTTTGGTCGCACGGGTCGGTGGTTTGCCAAGGAGCATGAAGGTGTAGAGCCGGATATAATGACCTTAGCGAAGGCGTTAGGTGCTGGCTTTCCTATTGGTGCAATGCTCGCGAAATCGGGGTTAGAATTTGGAGCCAGTGAGCATGCAGCCACCTTTGGCGGTAATCCCTTAGCATGTGCAACTGCACTGGCGTCTATAAAGGTGATAGAGACAGAGAAGCTGGTGGAACGATCACGAGAGCTTGGGGCATATTTCATGGACAAGGTCCGTGATGTTGGGCTGGCTTCAAATCCCGTAGTGAAGGAGATAAGGGGAAGAGGGCTGATGATTGCGATAGAACTGACGAAAAACTGTGCTGAAATAGTAAATAGTGCACAGGAACGCGGTGTTTTGATTAATTGCACTTCTGATAATGTGATACGGCTTGTTCCTCCGCTGGTTATAAGTAAAGAAGAGATAGATGAGGTGGTCTCGGTTTTGTGTGCAATTGTCAAATAGAACCAATAGTTATGATATTACAGGTCATGGCTGCTTAAAAATAGACGACAAATAGAGACGTAAGATGACTTTGACTCTCGACTTGCACATACATACGAATTACTCGCATGATGGGCGTGATACAGTGGAAAAGATAATAGAAAGCGCGATAGCGCAACAGCTTGACGGTATCGCGATATGCGACCACGACACGATAGCAGGTTCTCATGCCGCGCGAGAATACGTATCCAGGCACAATCAGGATTTGATAGTTATACCCGGGATAGAAGTAACGACAGCTAAAGGGCATTTACTCGTCCTTGGACTGGAGACAGGAATAGCAAAAGGGTTATCGGTTGAGGAAACGATAAGGATAGCAAGGGAGAAAGAGAGGGAGCAGAGAAGCACAGTTGTAATTATTGCACCGCATCCGTTTCATCCGTTCCGGCACAGCATCGGTAACGTATGCTTGCATCCGGGCATAGATGCGGTAGAAACGTACAACTCACGGTATTTCCTGGGCGTTGCGAATAAAATAGCGCATATAAAGGCAGTGCGTAATAATATTACCCAGGTGGTGGGGAGCGATGCACATTCAGCGGAATGCGTAGGTCTTGCGACAGTAGAGGTTGAAACACGCGTTGAGACAGAAGCGATTCTGAAAGAGCTAAAAGAGGGGGACGTAAGGATAAGGAGCTGTAAGAGAACACCTTTTTGGGTCTGTTTCAAACAATTCTTTCTCTGAATTAGTCTCCTGTAACTCCAAAATGATAATACTAATTATATAATATAACAAATATGGGCTGGAAGAGCTATTTGGGTTGTTATAAACCTGCGAAGCCGAAAGAGATAAAGAACGGCATAAAGGCGAAGAGCAAACGAGGAGCAATTGGTGAGATCAACGCCAGGGTACAAGGTACACGACCAAAGCCATACGACGTCAGAATTCAATTGAAACCGATTTCTGAATCCGATGATTGGGAGAATGTAACAGAAGCAATGGCATCGAAGGCGATATTTGCAGCTAAGTTGCTTTCAGGCGAGATGCCACAGGACATCGAGGATGCTTTCGGCGAAGCCCGGGTACCTCTTTTCCCAACATCAAAGAAAGAGCTCAAAACTGACTGCTCGTGTCCCGATTGGGCAAATCCATGCAAACATATTGCTGCTGTCTACTATCTCCTGGCAGAGCGGTTTGACGAAGACCCGTTTCTTATCTTCAAACTACGCGGACAAACAAAGGAAGAGATTATTGATGAGCTACGCGAAAAACGTGCTTTAACTGCGAAAGGAGAAACAGAAGTGATAACTACTGCTCGCTCTATGGCTGATACGGTCAGACCACTGGAGGACTGCCGGGATTCTTTCTGGCAATCCGGAGCTGCTTTGGACTGCTTTTCCGTTAACCCTGCGCGTCCTGAGGTGGAGAATGCGGTTCTTAAAAGGCTTGGCAATGCCCCTTTCCATGTTGGTAAAGCCAATCTCAATTCTTTACTGTCGAAAGCATACGAGATAGCGAGCCGTAAAGCACTGGAGAAAGCATCTGGAGACTCAGAACAGTGATAAACAGATAGATTTGAGCTTATAACAGCATTACTCATTTATCTTCTTTTTCAGCTCTTTTCCTCTCCGTTTCGGCACTATTTCTAACTTTGCATTATCAAATTTCTCCTTTAGCTCTTTACCCTGTTGCAGATAATCAAGGAACAAGCATAAAGCCGCTATTTCCGAATGCGGTTGGTTACCAGCAGCGATATTCCAATCTGCAGCTTCAAACACATCATAAGGTACTTTCTCGGCACCTACTATAATCATTATCCTTTCTGACTTCGCTCTTACTTCATTTATCACATCGAGGATGTTCTCGCCGTACATCGTCAGATGACAGACTTTCCCTTCTTCTCGTTTCCAGTTCGTTACTTCTTCTTTCCAGTTCACGCCTGTTCTAACAAAGAAGTCACCACCCCACCTGCTTGTCACTTCTCTTATACTTCGCTCTATGCCTTTATCATTAGATGCGAGTAGCATACCGTTAGCTCCAAATGCCCGTCCCACTAACCCAACATGCGTGGTCACCCGTTTGTCTCGTTCCGGCCGGTGCCCTAATCTCAGTACTACTATTTCCATCTATGCACTTCTTATCAGAAGAATTTGAAAGATAAGTAATAATATTGTATTGGAACATCCATTCTGAGTACAGAAGGGCGGAAAGAGAAAGATGATGAAATGGATGGAGGTGGGAAAGGGGTATTCCAGTTGTGGAGCAGAAGCGATGTACAGGGTGTAGAGATTGTATCAGTGTTTGTGAACCAAATGCAATTGAAATCGTGGATGAAAAAGCGATAATAGATTATGGGCGGTGTTGCAAATTGAAACGGGGTCATCCGAACATTTTCATCGTCAATTTTGAATATTCGCTCTATAAACAAATTATAGGTTATCATCTGGATATTGTAAAATAACTTGCCTGAGGTCTATACAGGTAATGCGTTTATCATTCCACTTGTTTCTTCTAACATGAAATGGCTATTGGAGTTACGATTATTTAAATATAGTTGAATCTACTATTTTGGAAAACCAACCCTATGAAAAGCAGAAAAGCTTTTATATAGTTTAAGATAAACATATAATATTGAAACTATTCAGAACGAGAAACAAATGATAGAACTTCTTGATACGTGGTTATGGGCAGTATTTTTGGTGGTTGGTCTCCTGATGATTCTTTTAGAGCTGTTTATAGGCGTGGAGACAGGTTTTGACCTTGTAATGCTTGGCTCTGCCCTGATATTGGGTGGTCTCCTGACAAGTTTTGCCAATTCGTGGCTTGTAACTGCCCTCTGTGCAAGTGCCTTCTGCACGCTGTACGTGGGCATTGGACGGAAATACGTTAAGGCGAAGCTGAAAGTGAGCGATACAAAGACGAACGTTGATGCAATAATCGGTAAGACGGGAACAGTCAAAAGCAGTATTGGCAAAGATGCGAGTGGTCTGGTAAAGATAGGAAACGAGGAATGGCGGGCGATATCTGAGGAAGGTATTAATGTAGAAGAAGGAGAAGATATTACTGTGGTTGATGTGACTGGAGTCACGTTAATCGTAAAAAAGAGGGAATAAGAAAGAGGAGGATAAAAAAATGGAAATAGGATTTGCAATAGGTGTAGTCCTTTTCGTTATTGCAGTGGTTACGTTGCTGAAGGCAGCAACTACAGTGAGCCAGTATGAAAGGGGAATTGTGGAAAGATTTGGGCAATATAAGGAGACTCTGGACCCGGGCTTGAGGTTCATCGTGCCTTTTATTGATAGTATTGCAGAACGGATAGACATGCGTGAGACGGTCATTGACATCGCACCTCAGGCGGTTATCACAAAGGATAAC
>JAOZPO010000097.1 GCA_029932715.1 Halobacteria archaeon
ACATTCTCGCAGACCTACTTCATAAATACCCATCACACGAAAGTTCCTACCGTATTTCAACTCCAGCCGTCGCGATAGTTTGTATATCTGCAGCACAGTGGGATTGTAGCAAAGCAGAATACCACCACATAATAACGATTCCTCTGCGTGTTCCAGCACTCGCCAGGGCTCTGGAAGGTCCAATAATATCCTGTCTAATTCGTGCTCTTCTATGCCTTCATACACGTCCTTATTCCTTAATACCAGCTCCCCGGAACTACCTGAACCCGCTACATTACCGAAAAACGCTTCTATGTTCTTCTGTGCAATTGTCTGAAATTCCGCTTTCCTGTCATACGATACCACTCTTCCCTCCTTGCCCACAGCACGTAACAAAGCTATCGTAAGAGCCCCTGACCCTGTACCAGCCTCTAACACTTTTGCACCCGGGAATATGTCAGCAAGCATTATAATAGCTGCGATGTCTTTTGCGTATATTATCTGCGAGCCTTTCTTCATCTTACTTATGTATTCAGCTAACGTTGGCTGGAGAACAAGAATAGGGTCTTTGAGCGATGACCTTATGACACTGCCGTCTTCCAGACCTATTATATCATCATGCGCAATAGCGCCATGAGTAGACGAGAAAGAAGCGCCCTGTATTAATATAAACTGGTACCTTCTGCCTTTTTTGTCTATCAACTGCACTAACTCGCCTTCTTTTAGCTTTTGCATTTTGCCACTCTCAATATTGCATATATAGAATTGATTTCTCCTTAGCTAAATTACATAGATTTACACTGTAATCGGTAACAAAGTTGTTTTGATTGCTATCGCTATTTCATTGGGCTTTGGGGATAAAGAAGGTCTGCAACGGCTTGTCAGGTGGTGACGTTCTGATGGGAGCTGATATTAAACGTATTAACTGAATCCATTCCTGTGCCACAGTTTTCGACCAAAAGTTGTGACACTGCCGGCGTTACTTTTATTATATCGTATTCTTCATAAATGGCATCCCAAACACCTGCAATTTCATCGGGTGTCACAGCACCTTGCTGTAAAGCTTGCTGTTCGTCCATAAGCGCCTCCGCGTAAGGCTTATTCCATTTATCAGTGCATTGACGGACCATGCAGCCGAAATGGCTCTCTTCGTGCATAACAACGTGAATCTTATTCCTTGTCCGGAACGCCCGCTTCTTCAAACGTAGCCATCTCTCGCAGTATCTTACAGGATGCTTCTACGATGCTTATTCCAAGCGCGGCACCCGTGCCTTCTCCAAGTCGCATATTCAAATTGAACAGAGGTTCAAGCCCTATGTGGTTTAATATAGCACGATGACCCGCTTCAACTGAGAGATGCGATGCAATGAGGTAATCCTTTATTCTCGGACTGAGCTCGTATGCAATAAGTGCCGCAGCGCCGGAGATGAACCCATCCACGACAACAGGAATCCGATGAGATGCAGCTGCAAGAATCACGCCCGCCATTCCTCCTATCTCAAATCCGCCTATTTTCGCTAATATGTCTATTGCATCTTCCCTGCTGGGCGTATTAAGCACCAATGCTTTTTTTAGCTGCTCTATCTTCATTCTCAGTCCCTCATCATCCAAACCCGTGCCTCGTCCCGTTACCTTCTCCACTGGCTCACCTGTTATGAACGCTGTAATAGCACTGCTCGGTGTTGTATTCCCTATACCCATATCCCCTACACCCACGATGTCCATACCGTTCGCCATCTCATCCTCCAGAACCACTATTCCCGCTTCTATTGACTTATTCGCATCTTCGTAAGTCATTGCTGCACCTTTTGTCATATTCGCGGTTCCATAGCCGATTTTACTGTCAATGAAGTTCTCAGTGCTATGTTTAATCTCTAAATCCGATGCTACACCCATATCCACCACAACCACCCTCGCACCAATATGCCTTGCAAGAACGTTTATTCCCGCACCACCGTTAATGAAATTATAAACCATTTGAGGGGTTACTTCCTTTGGATACGCGCTTACACCCTCATCCACAATGCCGTGGTCCCCAGCCATCGTTGTTATCACTTTATCATTTATGTCAGGCATATAATCACCGGTTATGCCGGCAATCCGTACCGAAATGTCTTCCAGAACGCCTAAACTGCCCCGCGGTTTCGTGAGTGTATCCTGTCGTGCCTTTGCAGAGTCCATTGCAGCTTCGTCTAACGATTCAATCCTTTCTATCGCTTCTTCTATCCTGTCCATGCAGGAACCATGAACGTGACCCTTTTTAAAACTTTCTTTTCGCGTTACGTATGTAATGTACACGAAAAAACACAAGATTTTACAAGATAGGTATAAATAAGATTAGAAATCAGAGAATATAAAACAGAGCAGTCAGTGAGAATAACCTTCCTTTTAAAAAGAAAGCTTTACCCGGGAAACATTATACATACAAGAGATGGAGATAGTAGTCGGGTCAGGTGCAGGCGGGACAACGGTAGCGAAGGAAGAAGTAGCCGGGAAACGAAGATAGAATAAAAGTGATTGTTTAGAATAGAATAATGCCATTAGAGATAAAAGAGGTGGATGCGTACTACGGAATCGAGAAAGTGCTGGAGAGCGTAGATTTTAGTGCTGCACAAGGCGAACTTTTAGGTGTCATTGGTCCAAACGGGTCGGGAAAGACAACGCTGCTGAGAGCAATCAGCCGTATCATAAGACCGAAAGCAGGCACGGTTTTATTAGATGACCGGGACGTAATGAAGATGAAGGACAGGGAGTTTTCACGCATATTCGCTGCTGTACCGCAAGATACCACTGTCAATTTCGAGTTCTCTGCTCGTGATGTCGTGCTTATGGGCAGGAATCCGCATCTGGGACGCCTGGAGCTGGAGACCGGGAGAGACATGGAAATAGCGAAGACGTGCATGGAGCTTACCAGGTGCTGGTATCTGGCTGACAGACCGATTACCAAATTGAGTGGTGGTGAGCGACAGCTTGTTATAATAGCGAGAGCGTTAACGCAAGAGCCGCGAGTTCTACTTCTTGATGAGCCTACTTCACATCTTGACATAAATTATCAAATAGAGATAATGGAGCTTCTGAAGCGGTTGACCACGTATGAAGGTTTGATAGTAATAGCAGTAATCCACGATCTCAATTTAGCTGCTCAGTATTGCGACCGTTTAGTATTACTGCACAAGGGAGGAATCGCGGCTGTGGGCACACAGGAAGAGGTATTGACTTCGGCTAACATAAAATATGCCTTCGGTGCAAATGTCATTGCTAAAAGGCATGCGTTAACCAACCTGTGCTATGTATCACCGGTTCCTGCATCGTCAAAACGCAGCACGAGTACAGGTAATAAAACAAATGCCACGATTCATTTGATATGCGGTGGTGGCGAAGGCGCATCGTTAATGCACATATTGACAGATAAAGGCTACGGAGTGACTGCGGGTGTGGTGAACCTGCTGGATACCGATAATGAAGTTGCACAGCTCTTGCACATTCCGGTGGTGACCGAAGCGCCGTTCTCTGCGATTACGGATGACGCGTTTCAGGCGCATTTAGCAATGATCCAGAAAGCGAATGCGGTTGTGCTGTGCAGTATTCCGGTGGGTTTTGGCAATTTAAGGAACCTGGAAGCGGCAGAGGTGGCATTGGAAATGGGTAAATCCGTATTTGTACTGGATGCTAACGGCATAGAGGACCGTGATTTTACTGATGGAGAAGCTACGAGAGTGCTCAGCAAGCTGAAGATCAGAGGTGCATTGCCTATTAAGAATCAAGTAGAAATGCTTGAGAAGCTTAACCATGTACAGGAAGGAGGGTGTTGATAAAGCAGTAAGTGCACGTCCTTCCCCAAAAAGCACAAGAAGATAATATGCAACGAGAATATAATGGACACGGTTTTTTCCAGTTTGCCATCCAGAACGGTAGAACCCGCGAACTGTGGTGCTTAAAGCCGAATGAATCGGGAATAAATACCATTTGTATGGTAATGGAAGTTTCAAGCAAAAGGGTAAGAACGAAAGGAGAGCGTGAAAAAGTTGTCTTTACGGGTGTAATTGCAGATTACAGCGCGAAGCTCCCGTTTGTTTCGTGGTCGGAGCGAGTGGAAAAGAATAAAATAGTACAAATAGAAAACGCCTACGTGAAGAGGTGGAAAGGGCAGCTTACGCTGTATATAGGTAAGAATACGCAATTGTACGAGCGGGAGATTGATTTCCCGGATTATGCCGAATTGAGGAAGCCGAAGAGGAGGACGATCGCAGAGATACTTGATTGCAAGGGTGCGTTTGATGTGGTTATAGAGGGGGATATAGTGTCAAGTTCGACGAAGGGAAATAGGATGGTGCTGGACGACGGTACCGGGACAGTATTACTGGATTCAGGAGATTTGGAAACGGGTATTTCGTTTGGAACGCCGGTAAATGTGATAGGGAATGTAATAGAGCAATCGGAGCACGAATATGTATTGATTGCGGAAAAGGTAATTGTAAAGGACGAAGAGCTTGTGATAACGGACTTGAAGAACTTTTTGGCACGGTACACATGACTCTTTTTGGTAATCAGGAAGTCCTGACGAATCCGAAGAAGGCTGTACCAAAAGCGAAGCGTTTTGGTTAAACTTTCTTGAAGTTTGTGCTGATGTGTCCTGCATGGTTCGGTTCGTTAGTTTTGCTCTTGCTAATAAAAGTGTCTCTCACCCACTTTAGCACCAGCATGGAGGTTGTGCGATATGTAACAATTTGTAATGTCACAATACCATAAATCAGACACGTAAACGCCATTGGAGTTGTATGATATGTTATTATTGGATACAACGGAATGGTCTGTGCCGTAAAGGTATATACCCGCCTTTTCGGCTCCTGTCGCACCTGTAACCGTGAATCCACTTATAGTTACGTAATCTGCTGTTCCCTCAAACACATGGTCGTTTGAATCCAATGCCTGAATAATCGTATCCTCTGGATTGCCAGATGTTGACCTTATAGTTAACGATTTGTACACGTCCACGTTCTCGATATACGTGCCTGCATCAACCGTAATTGTATGCCCATTCTGCATATCGGGGTCGTCTATTGCGGCTTGTATTGTTCGAAGTACTCGCCTGTATCGATGTTTTGAACTGGTGCTTGCCACCGCAAATACGGATAAGTCTCATCTTCTATAATTGCCCAGACATTAACAAAATCCCAACCAACAAAAGTTGCTTGTTGTTTCATCTCCGCAGTGGTTTTGCCTTCGCCGCCTGCGCTTTGAGTCTGTCCGGATGTCTCTATGTCCCAGTAGGAATGAGTGACTGTTCCAGACGGATTATAACCAACTAAACCACCCACAAAGCAACCACCCGTTATATCAACATCTTCCAACCCAACATCCTTTATCTCGCTGCCTGTACCGGTATAGCCAAACAAGCCCACATAATCAGTAGGTCGGTTTATACATAGATTAGTTATTTTATGACCTCTGCCATCAAAAGTTCCTGTAAACGCATTACTTGAACTGCCAACCGGCACAAACCCCGCTCCTCCGTTCCAGTTCACCGTCTCAGAACAGTCAATATCCGTGCCTAAATAATAGCTCCCGGATAAATTGTTATTCATATCTTGCAGCTCTTTACAGGTGGTTATTTCGGGCTTCAACCATCTCACAACCCGCTCCATCACCGTGTTCCTATCAGCCGCGTTGTTTATTCCTTCAAATCCGAATGCGAAGTACACGACTT
>JAOZPO010000003.1 GCA_029932715.1 Halobacteria archaeon
TAGCCGCAAACCTGCCCAAATACACGCTTCCAATCGTCAAATAGCACTTCCACCTTATTATTATGCCCCTTATTTCTGTTCAGTGCTTCATAAAAGACGTTTACGATTGTCTTAGCTATCGGACTTCCTGCTCCGAGGTCTTTATTCAAGGATTCGACTCTGAGCGCTTTCCTCCTTAATCCCCTGAGCGCCTCAAGAAACGTAAGTATCGTGTGCCCATTTACAGGATACGGACATTCCGACTGCCAGGTCTCCCTAAATCTAACAAACCCGATCTGGTAGCCATCTAAAACGACACCAAAATATTTTTGATACACCTCAACTGAGGGTGCTAATTGCTTTATGTAGTCTATCACCTGCTGCTTTGCATGTTTGAAGCCAGCAGGGTGTTCAAAAGTGCCGGGATTCTCGTATTCTATCACCACCCGTCCATAAAGAGCATCAATCCTGCCTTCAACTAACGTGCCTTTGCCTGTTCTGAATTCATAATGCACATAGTTCGCTATACCAAGCCGGGCAAGGACATTTTTTAGGATATGCTCTGTATTAATTCTGAGATCCTCTTCGTTATTAGCAGCTCTTGCTGCTAACACGATTTTATCGGCTACTTCTTTCGCATCAGCTTCTATAATTACTTTTTCTGCCATTACGCTTACCGTTTAAAATATCTTATTTCCGGTTAAATATCCTACGACCCCATCCCCACCCGACTTACCCCTTCCTCGTCTTCCGTCACCCTCAACACGTACTCCATGTAATCCTTCACCTCTTCTATGTGCGTAATCAGGAATATCTGCCGAAACTTCTTCGACAGCTCATTCAACGCCGTAATTATATTCCTCTTCCGAAGCGCATCCTGCGACCCGAAAATCTCATCCAGAATAATAAAATTCGTCTGAATCGCGCTCCTTTCTGATACGACAGCGGAAATCGCTAATCGTAGACACAGATTCGCTAAGTCCTCCTCACCACCCGAGAACCTGCTCAGCTCGTACGGCGTACCTTCATCGTAAATATACACATCGTAATTCTCATCCAGCTCAAGCTTACTGTATTTCGCATCCGTTAAATTCCTCAGCATATCAGATGCGTAATCAGAAAGCATAGGGCGAATCATACCTACCATATAGACCTTGAAGTCGTTCATCAGCTTCTCAAGCAGGTTTAGATACATTACCGCTGTCTCTTCCTCTTCTTTCTCTTCTATCAACCGTTTCTGCTCTTCTATCTCCGTCAGCACATGCTCTATGTCCTTGCATACGTTATCGTATTCGTTTCGCTTCTCCAGAAGCTTCAGCTTCGTTTCGCTCAACTCGTCCCGTTTACGTTCATATCCCGCTTTCTGCCCCATATACGCCATTTTATCAAACGCTAAATCCTCCATTTGACGCTGTAACGCTTTTATACGCTTCACTATCTCGCTTTCCCATTCGTTTAACTCCTGGACGTCTCTATTCACATCGTTCATCCTGCCTATCTCTGCTCTCAGACCAAGTATCTCACGGTACACTACTTCAAGACTCTTTAGTGTAGCAATAACTGTTTTATACGCGTCTTCATCAAATTCCAGCTCTGCAACAGGCGCCAGATCGGTTTCTATTGACTTCAATTCCTTGTTCTTGTGTTCCAACTCACGTACTTCCTGTGCTATCTTCACCTCCAGTTCTTTCTTATGCATAACCCGCTTCTCAAGTTCCTTTATTTCAGAAATAAGTTTTTTGTACGCATTTTCGTCGAACGTAACAGCATCAAAAGGTTTTAAAGCAGCTAAAACCTGGTTTAACTCTTCTCTCCATTTATTCAGCTCTTTCTGCTCGTTTTCTATCTTTACGTCCAGCTCACGCTTCTTTGCTACTCGCTCATCCAGGTCCTTACTCTCTTTTATAAGCTTCTTTTCCTCCTTTTCCATGGAACTCAGTTCAGCCTTCCTGGTTTTGTATTGCTTGATTTTTAACTGATACCGCTCCCTATTGGCTTCTATCTCCTCTTTTAGTTTCTGTATCAACCCTTCGTAGTGCGAGCCCAATTGCCGCTCGCACATCGGGCATTCGCCATCAGGGCCCAAATCCGTTATCTGCTTCCTTTTCGCTATTCTCTCCTTTATATCGCTTTTAATCTGTAATGCAGTGGATTTAAGACTGCCGAGTGAAGTATGTACCCGCTCCTTTTGTTGCCTTAGCTCTTCTATTCGCTGCTTCAATGCGTCCGATAGCGTCTCAACTTCCTCGAATTGCTTACTGGCTTCTCCCAATTCTTTTACTCTCTGTTCCCTTTCGCTCATTTCACGCATTGCACGTTCTTTACTTCGGATTAGCTCTACCTTCTGCTGATATTTCTCACGCATTTCCTCCTGCTCTTCCCTTATCCGTACATGGGACTCGAGTGCATCATCGGCACCGGCAAATACAGCCATGCTCTCTTTCAATCCTTTTATATCGCCCTCGCGTCTCGTTATGTCCCTCTGGATTTTAGCTGCTCGCGTCATCAACTCCCTCTTATGCCTGTATCGCTCTCGTACCGTCTCCAGCTCCTCTTTCTTGTCCCGCAACACGAAATACCGCGCTTCATTCGCCTCTATCGTTGCAAGCCTCTTTGCTTTATCACGCAAATCAGCAAGTTCTCTTTCCTTACCCTCCCGTTGCTTTCGCGAGTTCTCTAAGTCGCGTCTTCGTTCGCTCAGGCTATTGCTTAACTCCACATACTTCTCGTATTTCGCCGTTGCCGTCTCCAGCTCGTGTTTGGCTGCTTCTACTTCTTCCTCTTTGCACGCTTTAGAAGCTTCTATCTCTGTTATAACGGGTAAAAGTGCCTCTTTCGCCTTTTTATGCTCTTTATCTTCTGCTTTAAGCACTTCTAACCTCTTGTTACCTTCTTTATCCACGGTTGCTCTTTTTATACCCTCTATCTTCTTCTCTTTTCCCCTCTTATCTTCTCTTATCGTCTGTATACTGCTCTCTATCCGTTCTATACCAAGCATACGAAGCACAAGCTTTTTACGCTCCGCTGCTTTCATTGACGACAGTGCATTCAATTCGTTTTGCCGTGCGAAGACGGAAGTGAAGAAAGATTGGTAATCCATACCTATTTTATCCTCTATTACTTCTGTTACCTCATCCGCATTGCTGGTTATGTGTTTACCATTAATAACGAGGCTGGCTTTTGGCACTAAATTCCTGCCCGTCATCTCTCGTACCACTTTATAGCCGTCACCTTCCAGCTCGAACTCCAGAGTGGCACTGCATGCCTCCTTTGTAGATGCACCCTCCCGTTTTATGAACTCCTTCTTCGTCCTTGCTGCGTGATGCCCGAACAATGCCCAGCCTATCGCCTCTATCAAGGTCGTTTTACCCACACCGTTCAATCCGATGATGCCTATAACGCCATCTGGGAATTCAACGGACGCATTCTTATATTTACGGTAATTCCGCAGTGTTATCGCTTTTAATAGCATCTATTTCTTCTTTTATTTACTGTTTATGGGTTATATATATTTTGAGCGGTGGTATGCAAAACCACAAATAAAATGAGAGTGATGAAGATAGGCGTAATTGCGATACAGGGCAATGTAGAAGAGCATGTTAGGGCATTGGAGAAGACTTTAGCAGAGCAAGGGCGGGAAGAAGGAGTGGTAGTGAAGATAAGGCATCGAGGAATAATTGAATCATGTGATGCCATTGTCATACCAGGTGGTGAAAGCACGACCATTGGTAGGCTACTGGAACGAGAAGGCATCGTACCCGAGCTAACAGAAGCAGCACGAGCGGGAAAGGCAATATTGGGCACCTGCGCAGGGCTGGTGCTACTTGCAAAGGAAGGAGAAGTTGAAGTTGCAAAGACCGGGCAGCCACTGCTCGGTTTAATGGACGTAAAGGTAAAGAGGAACGCATTTGGCAGGCAGAAGGAATCTTTTGAAGCACTATTGAGCCTGTCATTTTTAAAGGAACCTTTTCACGCAGTCTTCATTAGAGCACCTATAATAACTCATGCCGCTGACCCGGTAGAAGTATTGGCCACGCTAAAGGGGCATATAGTAGCAGCCAGGCACGGGAATATAATGGCACTCTCTTTCCATCCTGAACTTACTGAAGACCGAAGAATCCACCATTATTTCATCAATACTTGTATTCAAGGGCGTAATAAGAGTTAAATCGTAATTTAGCTTATAAAATAGTACCTGCACCTATCAAGTGCCATCTTGCACTTATTCTCCTGCCTATTGCGATACGAGCGCCTTCTTTTGCACATATCGGTCTGTTTAGTTTCACCTTTAAACTGTCCTTCGTCACCTTCGTCACCTCGCCCATCGTGATTGATGTGCCTACACTTAGCATTAAACTTTCACCCATTTTTATCGCCGTAGTCTCCATCTCGTTTGCAACACCGACCACACGCTTCAGTAGCTGAAACTGGATAGTAAGTTCATACCAGGTAGGAGGCAAAGAGCCAACCAAGCCCACACACTGCCCCACGAGAGAGTCTTCTATCGTCATGCTCGGGTCCAATTTTGTACCCACACCTATTAAGCCACCGGGAGTCACCTCGTTTAGTCTTTCACCACCTGCCATTATAGATGTTATCTCGGTCTCTATCGGTATCCAGTTCTCCTTGCCCCCCGAAGTCACCATGCGGCCGGGTCTTATCTCTAATTTATCACCCACTCTTAACTTGCCCAGAAGCAAAGAGCCACCAATTACGCCTCCACTTATATTCTGTATCAGTGTTCCGGGTTTATTTATATCAAAAGAGCGTGCGATATACATCAGCGGAGCTTCATCAGAAGAATGAGCAGGTGTGGGTATTGTCTGCTCTATATACTGGATCAACACGTCTATATTCGCGGATTGCTGTGCTGAAATAGGGATAATAGGTGAGTTCTCGGCAATCGTGCCTTTAACAAACTCTTTTATCTGCCCATAATGCTCTATCGCTTCCTCACGCGATACAAGGTCTATCTTATTCTGTGCTATCACCGTTTTCTCTATCCCCACTATGTCCAGAGCCATCAAATGCTCCCTCGTCTGTGGCTGTGGGCAGGGTTCCGTAGCCGCAATGAGGAGAACCGCACCGTCCATTATCGCAGCACCACTTAGCATTGTCGCCATTAACGCTTCGTGTCCCGGTGAATCAACGAACGAAACGGTTCGTAACTCTTCGGTCTTTGACCCGCAATGTTCGCATAGCTCGTCTATGGTGTAGCAATCCGGCTCTTTACAAACAGGGCACTTTCTGAATGTTGCATCAGCATAGCCAAGTCGGATAGAAATACCTCGTCTTATCTCCTCGCTGTGCCTGTCAGTCCATTCACCCGACAGCGCGTTTACTAATGTTGTCTTACCATGATCCACATGCCCTACCATTCCTATATTCAAAGACGGCTTTTTCGTTTCACTTACCCCCTATTACTCAATCTTTTTAATTTATATGAACTATATTATTTCTTTACTAAAGCTTTCTTTTTGGAACGGATGTTTCAGATAAACATCTTTTAGTGGTAGGGTTCCAGGTGAGTGAGGCGGATGGAATTAGAGTTAAAAGAGCGAGATATGGAGTTTCAGCGCGTAGCGCGGCAGTTTGCCGAGACGGAGGTGTTACCGAGAGCGGCAGAGATAGATCAGAAAGGTAAGTTCCCATCTGACATAGCGAGACGTATGGCAGAGCTCAAACTTTTTGGGATTCCGTTCCCGCGTGAATACGGTGGCGCTGGTGCAACCCTGATGAGCTATATCGTGATGTTAGAAGAACTATCAAAGGCAAGTGCGAGCATTGGCTTCTTGAGTTCCGCCGGGCTTATTACCATGTTCCCCATCTATTATGCAGGTTCTAAGGAGCAGAAGGAGCGATACCTCATGCCTTTGTGTAATGGCGAGAAATTAGGTGCATTTGCCTTAACTGAGCCGTCTGCGGGGTCTGACCCCCTGTCCATAGAGACGGTTGCGGTACGAGAGGGCGCGGAATACGTACTGAGCGGTAGGAAGGCATTTATTACTAACACTGCCGTTGCCGACATCTATATAGTTTTTGCCTACACGGACAGGGGCGAGAAGAGGAAGGGTATAAGTGCATTTATCGTGGAGAAGGGCACAAAGGGTTTCTCATTCACTGATATAAAGGATATGATGGGTATGCGTGGTTGCGTGGTTGGAGGTCTGGAGTTCCGTAATTGTAGAGTACCGGTGCAGAACTTGCTTGGTGCCGAGGGAGACGGATTCAGAATAGGTATGGCTACTCTGGATAGGGATAGAATAGCGACAAGCAGTATTGGTGTCGGCATTGCTCAAGCGTGCTTAGATGTCTCAAAGCAGTATGCAAAGGAACGGAAGCAGTTCTCGCAGCCGATCGCCAATTTCCAGGCTGTGCAGTTTATGCTCGCTGACATGTCGGTGGAGATAGAAGCGGCAAGGTTGCTCACGTACAAAGCGGCATATCTCGCCGATACCGGCACAAGGTTCACAAAGGAGGCGTCAATGGCTAAGCTGTATGCCTCTGAAGTTGCGTTCCGCGCGGCGGCAAACGCGGTGCAGATACACGGCGGTTTTGGCTGTACGAAGGAATGCCCTGCCGAGCGGTATTTACGGGATGCGCGAATACTCAGCATCGCAGTGGGGACGTCAGAGATACAGAGAATGGTGATAGCACGGGATGAGTTGGGGTGAAAGGTTTATTTGCCTTTTCGCGTTACTTCCTCTTCCTTCTCAGTATCAAGTAAGTGATTGCTAACAGGCCCGCGATTGCCGCGAATACCGCATCGAAACCCGGTTGCTTTGGTGTAGGTGTTGCAGTTGGTTTCTTTGTTTCCGGCGTTGGTGTTAGTCCTCTTTTTGCCAGACATGCTATACAATCCGGATTTGGGTCACATGGGTCATTCGGATCTGTTCCCGCAGTCTTCTCCTCTAATTCCAGTGTATTTAACTATTTACGTTCTTTAATCTAAAATTCACCATCTTCTATCAACTTCACAAGCACCTTCTCCAAATCCACCTTGCTCTTAGCAGCATCCGCGACTATTTGTTTATAGTCCAGCACTTCATCGGCGATTATACCATGTGCATAATTATCCACCGTGCTTATATTCGCGTATCGAAGCCCCAACTCCTTTGCCAGTGTTGCTTCAGAAGCCATGTTCATGCCCACAATATCAGCATAGTTTCTCATGAAGTTTATCTCCGCTTTCGTCTCCAGTCGTGGTCCCGCGGTCTGGAAATAAACGCCTCTCTTTACGAGCTTTATGCCCAACTCTTTCGCTGCGTTTAATATTGCAGTCCTCAAACCTTCGTCCAGACCCGGTGTAATATGCACGAGCTCGTGATCATAAACAGAGGGTATGTTACACAGGTTTATGTAGTCGTGAGGTATCACCAATGACCGCGGGGTTATATCGAGCTTTAAACTACCGGCAGACGTACATCCTATTATGCTCTCCACGCTCAGCGCCTTGAATGACGCCATATTTGCTTTATAATTTATGCGATGCGGTGGTATATTAGTCCCCTTTCCATGCCTCGGGATGAAGACGTAGTCATCAGAAACGAGAAGGTAAACCGAGCCATATAGTGTCTCAATCTCCTTCTCTTGTGCACATTCAAGAAGTTTCGTGCCAAATAAGCTCGTTCCACCAATTATGCCCTGTTTTGTCATAAGACCAGAGTTTTTTTTTAACCCTTCCCGAGTCTAATGGCAGGTATCCAGTTGTTGTTGTATCTCTTACCATTTGCATCTACAAACTCAGTGCACGTAATTACTCCTCCAGTTGCATTAAATGGAGATTTGTGAATTATCTGCGGATAAGAGCCTGTTATTAATGTATAATTATACGTTTGACCTCTGAGCATTGTAAACTGCTGCGAAAATGTTATGTTATGATAATCTCCGCTTTGATAGCCGTCCCAGTATTCTTCTGCTAATATTCTCGCACCTTCTTCGATTCTTACATATTCGGTATGCCCACCTGTGCCTGCACATGGATATGTGTACAGCTTCTGCACCTCTGTTATGTTTCTAGTTGGCGTTATTGTGCCCTTGTGTATGCCGCAAATGGCAGGATACTCACCTGGTCCTGTATCAAAGCCTGCTGCTGCTGCGCTGTATTTACCGCTGTGATCCATCAGTGGATACGAGTCATTATTATCAACTTCTATGCTGTAATTGGTATCCCAAATACCGCATCCATCTATCTGCTCCGTAGCATTCGGATATTTATCTTCATAATCGCCCCAGTAATTGCCCAGGTAGCTCTTGCAAGTACTGCCTTTGTATGCGTACTCTAATTCCTCCGTTGTGTTCCAGATAGTGTTTGAATATAGAGAATAGAGATCATCAGCGTTGTCTATGAAATCATTGAGATATATCTTGTTGTCACCAGAAAAGAGCATGAATATACCGCTACCGCTATTGTTACACGCACTATTACCGGAAATGGTATTGCTAAACGATTTATAGAGGTAGATGCCATCGTCATTGTTGCTACGGACATTATTGCCTGCAATGGTATTGTCAGTGGAAGATCCGAGAGCGATGCCGCTGTCACTGTTGCGACTCGCATTATTACCGTAAATGCTGTTGTTACGGCAATAGATAAAGAATAGACCGTATTCGTTGTTGTTGCAGACGCTATTAGCTGATATGGTATTGTTGCTGGACAAGTAGAGCCTGATACCATAGCCGTTGCTGCTGACCGTGTTATTCGCGATTACCGTATCGTCTGTATCCAATAGCTCTATACCAACGTCTGTATTCGATACGTTCTGATCCAGCACCCTGATATTTATACAATTTACCAGTATTACCTGTCCCGCCGCATCTGTAACCTCTATATTGGATGCGTCCTCAAGATAGACAAGATGCTTACCATTTACTGTATTGTCTTTCACTGTATTGTGATATGATTGATCAACAAAGAGACCATCATGTACAAATGTGTTCTCTGTAAGCGTATTACCGCTGCTTGAATCATAGAGGATGACCCCATTCTCTCTATTACTAACGATATCGTTACCCGAGAGGGTATTGTTGCGGGAACTGGAGAGGTAGATGCCATTGTCGTTGTTGTTACTGGCATTATTGTCTGCAATGGTATTGTCATTGGAACTCATGAGGGATATACCACTATCGTAGTTGTTACTGGCATTATTGCCATAAAGGTTATTGTTTCGGGACGCATCGAGCTCGATGCCGTAGTTGAAATTGTAACTGCAATTGTTATCAGAGAGAGTGTTGTTGTTGCTGGACGCATAGACCAGGATGCCGCTGTAAGTATTGTAACTGCAACTGTTATCAGAGATGATATTGTCGTGACTGAAGGAGTTGATGAAAATGCCGTGATACCTGTTGTTGCAGACATCATTGCCAGAAACGGTATTATTATTGCAGTAAGAATAGAGTAAGATGCCGTGGTAGTCATTTCCCGAGACTGTATTATTAGAAATAGTGTTATTACAGCAGGACGACACAATAGAAATGCCCCGGTAGCCATTGCTACTCGCATTATTGGCTGTGATGCTATTATTACTGCTACTATTGAAGAGGAATAAGCCATGCTCGTTATTGCTACCGGCATCGTTGCCTGTAATAGTATTGTTATTGCAGAAATGGTCAAGATAAATGCCGTGATAGCTATTGTTGCTGGCGTTATTGTCTATAACGGTATTGTTATCACAGTAATCGTAGAGTAAGATGCCGTACATACTGTTATTACACACGGTATTGCCTGCAATGTAATTGCTACTGGAAGAATTAAGGAAGATGCCGTGGTAGTCATTGCTGCATAGATAATTATAAGAAATCGTATTGCCGTTGCATGAATTCGATACCAGGATGCCCTGGTAGTGGTTACCAAAGGCGTTATTATGATAAACGAGGTTATTCGTGCTGAAACCATACAGTAAGATGCCGTGGTAGTTATTGCCGCTGACTGTGTTGTCCCTGATGTCGTTATGGTTACTGTAATTGTAGAGGTTGATGCCGTACCTGTTGTTGTTGCGAACTATATTGTTTCTGATTACACTATCTTTGGTATTCCAGAGCATTACACCCACGCAGGTATTGGACAAATTCTGAGCCACTATACTGATATTATTGCAGTTCACAAGTATTACCTGTCCCGCACCGGTAACATGGATATCCGACTTACCTTCATGATATGCCAGATGCTTCCCGTTTACCGTATTATCCTCCACGGTATTTTGGTATGAATAATAGACAAAGAGCCCGTCATTTACAAATGTATTGTGGTAAACGGTATTGTTGCCGGAATGGAAGAGGTAGATGCCGTAGTTATTGCCACTGATATTATTGCCTGTAATAGTGCAGTTACCGGATTCGTATAGGCGAATGCCGTAATTATTGCCACTGACGTTATTGCCTGTAATAGTGCAGTTACTGCTGGTTACATTTACCCCGGCAGCACTATCCTCTGTTGCGTTTACTATTGTGAATCCGTGCAGCGTAATGCCATCCGCACTCAATATAATCGCACTGCCATTTCCGTTTGCGTCTAAAATGGGTTCGCCGACACCGCGTAAAATGAGTTGCCTGGTTACGTTTACGCTCTCGTAGTAAGTGCCGGTATTTACAATAACAGTATCGCCAGTGGATGCGTTATCCACAGCCCATTGTATCTTTGTATAGTTACCAGGCACGGTAATAGTGGCACTATCATAAACATGCGTCTCTTCAGAACGGTTCAAAGCATTGTTGTTATCACCACTAACCGCAGTACAAAGTGTTATACTTCCTAAGACTACCGTCACAAATACAACAATTGCTATAGTTATCCAGGCAGATTTGTGCTCCATATTATCATCCCCTTTTCGCGCTTCTGGTTAATGTTATACATAGCAGGATATATATAAGCAATTTACGTTTTATTTACTTATGATAAATCCGGCTCCGCACCGCCTTTATCAACCCTACCGGTCCTGTCATCATCATATCGCCACCAGGAGCGGCGAAAATGCCAAGCCCCTTCATCTTCTCGCGCTTCGGACCGGTTAACGAGATTATCTCCGGCTGGTTCTCTTCTTTCACCAGTGCGCCATGACCGCCATCATCAAAAACATCTTTAAATGTTATTGTACCATCCGCGAGTTTTTTAACGTAATAACTTAGCTTCCGTTTATCAAGCATCCTCGTATGGTGCTCAAAAATACCTGCTATTCCGCTCCTCTCGTTCAGCGACATTGCAATGGTATGCGCATTCCCAACATTTATGCAAATACGATTACTCTTTTCACCCACTCTTTCATCCTCTGTCGAGCCTAACACTGCCGCAGGTCCGGTATCCATCAGGAGGATATGGCCATTATACCAGCTCTTCACCGATTGGTAGATTGAGTGCATTCTGCTGAGATTCTCCGGTACTGCATCGAGATACACAAACGAGTCTATTCCTCCACCTACTTTAGCTTCAATTAATCGAAACCTGTTCTCTCTGTCAGTAACGCCTCGTGGTGCAATACCGTGATCCTGAGCTGCGATTGCAATGACATCGAAAGAAGTATCCAGCCCGAAAGAAGAGAGAACCGGCAGTAGGTTGCGGTTGAAGTCAGAAATTCGTATATGCTTCGCTCTTTTCGCTATGCTCTCCTGTTCATCCTCGGATATGATCTCAATCCCTTGCTGCCGAACAGAATCCAGATCGTCCCTTAATGTCCTTGCTGCTGGCTCCGTCATGTAAACCCTGTATTTCTGCCTATGCTCGAGCACGGCACGGCTAAAAGGACCACCACCCATTGTATCACCAGATATTACAATGTCCTGTTTTGATCTCCGTACCTCATGTGCGAAGAACTGCGTGGGTGAAGGTAATATGAGCTTGTATGCGTTCTCGAACCCATTATTAGTGTCATAGACCATTATATCCTGCGTTCCTGCTCCTATATCTACTGCAAGTACGTTCATAGCTTCTATCGTATAACTTCAAGAGATTTTTATATCTGGCATCATAATAAACAGATAGATACGGGCATATAAAAGTAATTTATTTAGCTGCCTGCATTAATTAATTAATTAGCATTCATCTAATAGAACTAAAATCTGCGAGAGGTTAGCCAGCGAAGTGAAAATCGCATACGTCTATGACGTCATCTACCCATACGTAAAAGGAGGTGCAGAGAAGCGAATTTGGGAGATTTCTAAACGCCTGGCGCGTAGGGGGCACGAAGTGCATATATTCGGGATGAAATTCTGGGATGGTGTTGTAGAAGAAGACGTTATCAGGAAAGAAGGCGTTTTTATGCATGGTATCTGTGACCCGCAGGACTTGTACGTAGCAGAGGGGCGGCGAAGTATAAAAGAGGCGATGTATTTTGCACAAAAACTTATCAGTCCTTTACTGAAAGGAGATTATGATGTCATAGATTGTCAGGCATTCCCCTATTTCCCCTGCATCTCCGCAAAGTTGTGTTCCATGCTGAAGCGAACGCCATTGATCATTACCTGGCACGAGGTTTGGGATGATTACTGGTATGTTTATCTGGGCAGGAAAGGATTATTCGGTAAACTGGTAGAGCGGTTAGTCAGCAGGTTAACCGGTAATATAATTGCGGTTTCGGCGAGAACGAAGAGGGATTTAGAGCGGATAGGAGTGAAGAGTGAGATAATAGAGATACCAAACGGAATAGCTATAGAAAAGATAGCGCAAATAGCAGTCTCTGCGAACGAATCAGACATCATATTCGCCGGAAGGTTGATAAGAGATAAGAATGTAGATGTATTAATCAAAGCGGTTGGGTTAGTAAAGAAGGAAATACCGGAAGTTAAATGCACAATCATTGGCGGAGGTCCGGAGCAGAGCGGCTTGGAGGTTTTAGCCGCTGAGTTGGGCTTAAAGGAGAATATAGAATTCACGGGCTTTTTAGACGAATCAGAGGTACTAATCTCACGTATGAAATCGTCTAAAGTGTTTGTGCTGCCTTCAACGAGGGAAGGATTTGGAATCGTAGCGTTAGAAGCGAATGCCTGTGGTTTACCTGTTATCACGGTGAATCATGATATGAACGCGGTATGCGACTTGATATTGACAGATAATGGATTTAGATGTGAGCTTTCGGCGGCTGATATTGCGGAAAAGATACTGGAAGGTTTTGACAGACGAGAGGCTATGAGGGTGCACTGTATAGAAAGAGCAAATGGCTATGATTGGGCTATTATTGTAGATACAATTGAGAACTTCTATGCGAAGGTGGTGGTAAAAACGGACTTCCGCCTCAAGTGACGGGATGCACCACACCGTTCTCGGTAATCACCGCTTCTATCAGCTCAAAAGGAGTGAAGTCGAATGCAGGGTTATAAACATTCACATCAAGCGGTGCGATTTGTTCAGACCCGAAATAAATCAGTTCTTCCGGATTCCGTTCTTCTATCTCTATCTCTTTATAACTGCTTTCCATATCGAAAGAAGATAGAGGTGCGGCAACGTAAAAGGGCACGTTATGTGCGTTCGCAACCAGAGCGTGCATATAAGTCCCGATCTTGTTCAGCACGCCTTCTTTCACCACTCTATCTGCGCCCACGATTACCTTATTCACCCTACCTGCTCGCATCACTGCCGCACTCATGCTATCAGTAATAAGCGTAACAGGGATGTTATCATGAAGCAGTTCCCAGGTGGTTAGCCTCGAACCCTGATTCAACGGTCGCGTCTCGCATGCTATCACTTCTATTCGTTTACCCTTACCTATCGCAGTTCTTATTACACCAAGCGCAGTACCCCAACCAACACATGCAAGCCGCCCGGCATTGCAATGCGTCAATACGACATCGCCATCTTTCAGTAGTTCACTTCCGTACTCACCTATCTTTTTGTTCACTGCAATATCTTCTTCCGCAATCCGATTCGCTTCCTCAAGTGCATACAACTTCATTTCAGCCGTGGTTTTGCCACGTAATGCGGCATTAAAAACTCTGTCAACGCCGTAGGAGAGGTTAACAGCAGTAGGCCGCGCTATTTTCAGTTCCCTCACTTCCGATTCCACTGCTTCTTTGCTATTCGCGTTTATACATGCAAGAACAACACCGAAAGCACCAGCAGCACCCAATGCCGGCGCGCCACGTACCTTCAGGCTCTTTATCGCATCTATAAGCTCGTCCACACGTTTGCATTCCACTAATTTATATTCACGGGGCAGTAATGTCTGGTCTATTAATTTCACCGCTTCTTTATCCTCGTGCCATTCTATCGTTCTCATCTGGTAAACAGATATACATAAAATATGTAGATAAAGGATAAACACGCGACAATAATCATGTATTATTTATGTAGATGGATATCATAAATGCCTAAATGAAATTATCTGATTTAAATCTGGGAGAACGAGCGGCATCTATATTTGCTGATAGTGCAGAGACAGAATTGTACCCACCGCAGGAAGAGGCGATACGGGCAGGTCTACTCGACAGCAGCAATAATTTCGTCATCGCGTCACCAACGGCGAGTGGAAAGACGTTGTTAGCGGAATTGGTAATGTTAAAATCCATTCTGCACGAATCGGGTAAATGCCTCTATGTCGTACCTCTGAACGCATTAGCATACGAGAAATACATTAATTTCAGGGATAAGTACAGCACCATAGCAAATGTGGGCATATCCACGGGCGATTATGAAAGTTCATCGCACTATCTTGAGCGATACGACATCATATTACTAACGCTGGAGAAGCTGGACTCACTCACAAGGGTAAAACCTTCATGGTTAAGGCGTATTTCGGCTGTGATCGTGGATGAGGTGCATGTGCTGGGAGATGAGAAGAGAGGACCGAGGTTAGAAGGAGCAATGGCACGGTTCATGAGCTTCAACCCGTCTGCGCGAGTAATTGCATTATCAGCCACGATACCAAATGCTGATGAGTTAGGAACCTGGCTGAATGCAGATCTGATAAAATCAGAATGGCGCCCGGTGCCGTTAAAGGAGGGAGTATTGCTGGCAAAAGGCGATAACGAGATAATCGAGCGCGTGGTGGAGGAGGTAAAGGACGGATCACAAACGCTGGTTTTTGTAAATACGAAGAAGGGTTCGGCTTCTTTTGCACGCAAAGTCGCAGCACGGCTGGCTATAAAAATGGCAGAGCTGGATGAGCTTGCGGATACGGTTGACATCGGTGTGGACGATCTAAACGAGATAGTCAGGTGCGGCGTTGCCTATCACAACTCCTGGCTGCATCCAGAACAGCGGCGGGCATTAGAAGAGAGTTTCCGAGCGCGGATATTAAAAGTTATCTGCTGCACGCCAACGTTGGCAATGGGCGTATCTTTACCTGCGAAAATGGTTATAATCAGGAATTACCGGTTCTTTACGCCCAGTAGGGGCAATGCACCGATGCCCGTATCATGGGTAAAGCAGGTATTTGGTCGTGCGGGAAGGCCAGAACACGATCGGTATGGGATAGGTTTGATAGTGGCGAAGAGCGTGGATGAGAAAGAGGACATAGAAGCTTTATACATAAATGGCGACCTGGATCGTGTGGAATCGCAGTTCTCCCGGGATGCTATGTCAGAACAGATTCTGGCAACCATAGTCGCAGGCGCTCACCAGGTAGAGGAGATATACGAATTCCTTGATACCACCTTCTATGCACATCAGAACCAAACAGAGATGGACTGTGTGAAAGACGAGATGGACGGCATACTGATTCAATTAAAGGATGCAGGCTTAATAGCAATAGACGATGCAAAAGCAGAGATAATAGCTACTGACTTCGGGGCACTTTCGTCCAAGCTGTATCTTTCCACTAAGTCCGCATTAGAGTTGAGAGCAGGCATAGAAACTTTGGGCAACGGGGTGACGGAGATATCCGATTTCGATCTCCTGATACTGCTATGCAGGTGTGATGAAGTAATACCGTTAAGGGTAAAAGACGCGATGGAGATAGCAAGCAGCTTTAGTGATAATCCTGATTGGGTGCACACTGGTGCGAATGTGTTGGGCAGTGCTATCGTTGCGCATGCGTGGATAGACGAAATGACGTATCCAGAGCTGAAGGACAGATTCGGGATATATCCCGGCGAGATTCACAACAATATCTATGTGCTGGGCTGGATATGCTATGCAGCGTCGCGGATAGCAGAGCATCTTCGTACGGGCGATATGCCTGTAAGATTGAGCACATTAAAGGACAGGATAAAGCACGGTGCAAGAACAGAGCTGCTTGAACTGGCTTCTATACGGGGTGTAGGCAGGGTAATAGCAAGGAGGATGTACTCGGCAGGCTTCAAGAGTGCAGCAGAAGTGGCGAGCGCCGATATAACGCAGTTGGAACGAGTACCAGGTGTCGGACTGAAGCGAGCGGAGAAGATAAAAGAAGAAGCGAATCGTTTTGTAGCTAAACGATACCAGAACTGATTAGAGCGAAGTATAAAAGAGATGTAGAGAGAGATCAGCTAAAGAATTTGATCATAGCTTAAGCTTAAGACAGATGAGGTAAAAAGTAAAACGGAGGATGAAGGCAGTGGAAAAGCCAGCATACAAAAGAGCGGAACGATCAGTAACAAGGACGCAGGTTGTTATTATAATGGTTATCACTATTGCCATTATAGTAGCAGTAATCCTCAGCAACCAGGCATATAGTGCTACGAAGCAGCGGGCTACCGATCAGTTCAACCAGCAACAGTTGGCGTTAGCTCGCTCAGCCGCCATCAGCATTGAGCAGTTCATCATAAACGTAGAAGATGACCTGCTCGCGCTCTCAGAGCTACCTGCGGTGCAGAGGCTGGAACCAGGGATTCAGAATGAGCTGAAAGCTATCTATCTTGGATTTCCACCAGAAACATCTTTACGGCGGTTGGATAAAGGTGGTACTCTCCGTTTTATCTATCAGTTCATTGCATACGCGCCAGTTCATGTTGGCGACCATATCTGGTCAGTAGCCGTGTGTGCCCCATGTGAAGAGGTGGAGCGGATTATTGCTGCTGCGCACCCCCGTGAGTTACTTGTACTGGGGTATATTATCCTACTGCTGATAGCGGGAGGCAGTTTCATTATCCTCTCTGAACGCCGCAAGGAAAAGACGCTGGAGCATGAAGTGAGAAGGCGGACAGAGGAACTGCGAGAAAGCGAGGAGGAGTATCGTTCCTTAGTAGAGTCAACCGACGATTCCGTTTATTTACTGGATACCGACTGCCGGTATCTGTTCATAAGCGATAAACATCTATCAAGACTTGGATTGCCCCGCGATCAGGTTATAGGAAAATCATACGGCGAGTTTCATGCACCAGAAGAGACGAAAGAGCTTGCTGAGAATGTCAAGCGTGTATTCGAAACCGGGAAGTCAATTCAGCATGAGCATCTGAGTAGAAGCGACAACAGGTATATCATCCGAACTTTAAGTCCGGTAAAAGAGCTGGATGGTGGTGTAGCAGCCGTAACGATAGTTTCAAAGGACATTACAGCTCTGAAGCATACGGAGAAGCGGATAAAAGAAGAGCGGGACAACCTGAATTTAATATTTGAAAGCATGGTTGACGGTGTGTATCTCGTCTCAGATGACTACAAAGTAGAGTTTATGAACCGGGTTCTGATTGATGAGCTCGGAGACCATGTAGGGGATATTTGCTATAAAGCGTTTCATGATAGAGAAGAACCCTGTCCAGGGTGCAAAAATCCTGCGGTAATGAAGGGGAAGACGGTGCGGTGGGAGTGGTCCTCCCGCAGGAGGAACAAGACTTACGATCTTGTTGAGACACCTCTGAAGAACATTGACGGCAGTATATCGAAATTAACGATTTTCAGGGACATCACGGAACGCAAACGCATGGAAGAAGAGAGAGCAGGAGCAGAGAAGAGGCAGTTACAACTGCACGCGGAATTAGAGAAATCGCACCGGGAATTAAAGGATTTCGCTTATATCGTTTCGCATGATTTAAAAGCGCCACTACGTGCTATTTCCGCCCTGGCTGAGTGGATAGTAGCTGATTATAGAGATAAGCTGGATGAGGAGGGTAAAAAGCAACTGGACCTGCTGCTGAATCGCGTAAGGAGGATGCACGGGTTAATTGATAGTGTTCTGAGATATTCAATGATTGAGCGCGTGAAAGGCGAAAAAGAAGAGGTGGATTTAAATGCACTTGTGTCAGAAATAATAGCTATGCTCAATCCACCGGAGAATATAAGAATAGAGGTGGTAAACGAGTTACCTACTATTTTATGTGAGAGAACCCGGCTGGAACAGGTATTCCAGAATCTATTGAGCAATGCCGTGCGATATATGGACAAGCCGAAAGGGGAGATAACAATTGGATGCACGGAAGAGGAGGGATACTGGAAGTTCCATGTTGCTGATAACGGACCCGGGATAGAGGAGCGATATTATGATAAGATATTCCAGATATTCCAAACGCTGAAACCGCGTGATGATGTTGAAAGTACAGGCGTAGGTCTTACAATAGTGAAGAAAATAGTAGAGTCGCAGGGTGGCGAAATATGGGTGCACTCGAAAGTAGGAGAGGGGAGTACATTCTTTTTTAGTGTTCCCAAAAGGGAGTAAGGGTAGTGCAGAAACATGAAAGAGCGTGTGGAAATTCTTCTTCCTGGTTGAGGGCGATAACGTTGTAGATGTAATTACCGTCAAAAGAGCTCATAAAGAGATTAAGGTCACGAACCCGGTGATTGTCACGGGCAATGTAGAAGAGGCATATCTGAGAGATGAAAAGAGTAAAAAGCCCGGGATCATTCTTTTAGATTTGAATCAACCTTTAACGGCATTGCTCGTTTCATCTGTGTTAATTAACCTGCGTTAATCAGTGTAAACATTTTATTTTTTATATGACCTATAACAACACTGTTCCGACACGGATTTACACGGATTTACACGGATTGCACTGATTTTTTTGTCTGCGTTAATCTGTGCCCTGTATACTTTTTATATGTCTTTTAGTTGGCTATGCTTAACCGAACACACATAGGCATTATACAGCACAAGGGCACAGGGCATTCACACATGTGCTTTATACATATCTCGCATCTGTCGCCCCCGCTTTTTACGCGATGTAAACTTTTTGGGGATAAGACGTAAATAACATATAAGCATTTCCATAGCTTCTAAAAATTCTTGCGATGTACTCAAATTTTGCTTTATATATATGAAACATATTTTAGCACGTTCTGTGAGGAACTATGTGTGTATGAAGGAGTTCAATAGCACGACATAAAAATTGGTTGCAGTGGCAATTAACGAGTATAAACCGAAAGTGAGTTTATTAATGAATGACTATTGTGTCATTACCTTTACTTACTGTGTGTATAGGAGGTAAGGGAGAGGTAAGCGTAATGCATAAATATAAAAAATTAGGAGGTGAAACTGCAAAAGATGAAACTGAAGAATAATTTTAGTTTGTTCGTGTTAGTTTTTTTGTGCATAGCTGTGTTTGGATTAGTAAGTGCAGTAAGTGCTGAACCTTCAGTAACAACTATTTTGAATGACAAATATGGACAGGGGAATTGGGTATTTGATTCCGAAACGAATATCCGGTTTACTCAAACTCAGAAAGTCGTTCTTATAGCAGTTGACAATCACTCAGCGGGTTATGCTGATCCTACCGG
>JAOZPO010000098.1 GCA_029932715.1 Halobacteria archaeon
AAGGTAGTTTGGCGATAATAGACTGCCATCTCCAAGTTCCTCCTTCACATAGAAGGTAGGGTATGGAAAGATTTATATAAAGCATGTTTCCTATCAAGATAGCAACAACAAAATATGTGATAATTTGATAGATCAGAGGTCATTGATAGCATGTTTAAGTTCGCCTCTATAAAAGCATAGAGGTGAAAAAAGGTATATGCATATGCAATCTGCACAAAAGTTTTTGTCAGACCTGGATATGTACAAAAGAGGGAGAACTGATAAAGATTGATTTACACTTCCCCGAAAAGGAATAAAGCCATCTAAAAGCTAATTCCTGTGAACTCATGTTTCGGCATTCTTTCATTCATGTATATATATCACAAGGCATGTAGTTCCTCATTCCTGATACAAGCACTTAATTAATAACGCCTCTCGGAAGGGAATCACGATTGTTTATTTTGAATTGCATTTTATCCACACATGCGGAGGGGGAGATTCGAACTCCCGAACCCCTACGGGATGAGGCCCTGAACCTCACGCCTTTGTCCACTCGGCGACCCCCGCAAACTTTTCGCTTTTTTAAGAAGAGTTTATTAAAGAATAATCTTCTTCTTCTTTACCAATATATTCCTGTGCTAATGCTTTCTACTCTAAAGAAATGTTTATGACGAATAAAAGAAAACTTGCCCAGGTGCTTATCGGTATCGCAATACTTGCACTTCTGTTTTATAAAATAGACATTCATGAGGTGATGGAAGCGATAAGAAGCGTGAACATAATGCTATTTGTGGCTGCTGCCTGTTCCTACCTCTGCTACAATCTCTTTATGGCATATCGCCTTTACTACCTGCTGGGAACGATGGATAGCAAGGTTGGATTCACGCATTCGTTCTTCGCACACATTGCGGGTATGATCGCCTCAGATGTCACACCGGGACGAGCAGGTTTTTTCCTCGTACCCTATTTCTTGAAGAACCGTACAAACACCAGTATTACCGTAGCTATGGCGGCAATTCTTGCACCGCAGGGTATAGAGTTCATTTTGAAAGTAGTAGGCGGCTCCATCGGATTAGTATTCTTTATCACCGTGATCTCGATGGATATAAGCGCAAGTATGCTGGTGTCTTTGTGTATCGGATGCTGTATCTTTGCTGGATTAGGTGTTATTATACTCTGGACACTGTGGACCCGCGAAACGTTATCTGGCAGTCTACTCGCCAGGATACCATTCATCAGGCAATTCCAGGATGAATATAAGAGCATGAAGGAGAAGAGTTTTTTAATCCGCGATAGCATTCATGTTATCCTTATATTATATCTCATCTGCTGGCTTTTTCTCGCTCTTCAATGGCAGCTCATTGGCTTATCGCTGGGCATCACGGGATTAAGTTTCTGGACTTATTTCCTGCTTCATCCTTTGATTACCATTCTCAGGTTCGTTCCTGTAACCGTGTCGGGCCTGGGGCTAATGGAAGGCACAACGGCGTTAATGTTCCTCCTGCTCGGCATACCAAATGGTGAGGTCCTTGGGCTCTCTTTCGCATTGGTTGTACGGTTGAATATGATACTGGTAAATTGTATAGGGTTGAAAGGGGTATTTTCATAGCGAACAATTAATGCGTACGTAACTGATTCAACATTTTACGCATATTCTGCCAGTGGCTTCCTTCCCAGTATATCCTACCGCAATGCTCACAAATCCAGAAATCACAATGCCCGATTATACTCGCTGGCACATAGCTCTTATTCATCAACATATCCGCTTCTCCTTCCTCTACTTTCCTTATCCGTGCATTGCACTCGCTACACCGTGCCGGGACGGGCTCGAGGTTTATGTTATCATTATAATAAAGAAGCAGCTCATTCAATTGCGCCATTACGTCATCTGCTTTTATGTACAAACACTGCACACCCTCCCTTGTTGCCGCAGCTACCAGCTCTTTGTCACGTGTGAGCAATACTCGTGATTCCGCTTGTGTAAAATCAGCAATTGCTTTATCCTCGTCTACTTCCGTGGAATTAACATTCAAGTCCGCTGCGTATACCGTATCGTATCCCAGAACACGTAACCATGTGCTCAACTTCCCTAACATCCTGTCGGCTATGAACCGTAACTCCTCTATTGTCATTCTGATTTATCAAACCGAAACAGCTTTCTCTCTATATTGCGCATTTTTCTTCCCGATATTGACTGCCCTTCCTCTCTTAAAAGTTTTATCTTCATTCCCACGCCCAAACTATAGCCACCAACGTCTCCGTTACTTCTCACGACACGGTGACAGGGTATAATTATGGGGTACTGGTTCTTCGCAACTGCCTGTCCCACCGCACGAGCAGCGCGAACCGAACCCGTTACCGCTATCGCTATCTCGCCATAAGTTGTTACTTTCCCCTCTGGTATTTGCTTTACCCTGTTCAATACGGCTTCCTGAAAACTGGCAGCAGTCATACTCTAATGTACTTTTGTACAAAGGTAAACTCTCTCATCTCCTATCACAACTTTCTCTTTTCACATCGGCAGCATACCGTAAGCCACGAACAATGACGAGAACAGGATTGCAACCATAGTCATCGCTTTAATCAAAGGATTTATCGCGGGTCCGGCAGTGTCTTTGAACGGGTCACCCACAGTATCTCCTACGACCGCAGCTTTATGTGCTTCGCTGCCCTTGCCGCCTAAATAACCATCCTCTATCATCTTCTTCGCATTGTCCCAGCATGCACCGCTATTCGCCATCATCAGCGCGAGCATCAAGCCCGATATAATCACACCGATTAACAGCCCACCAAGTGCAATCGCACCAAATAAAATACCCACAACAACCGGCACTACCACGGCAATCATCCCCGGGACTATCATCTCATGTAACGCAGCAGATGTCACGATGTCAACGCATTTACCATATTCCGGCTTTGCCGTACCGTCCCATATGCCATGTATCTCCTTGAACTGCCTCCTCACCTCTTCCACTACTCTGAACGCACCTTTGCCCACTGCACGCATCATGAGCGAGCTGAAGATGAATGGTAATAGCCCGCCGATCAATAAGCCTATGAGCACGAGCGGATTGAAAAGGCTAAATTCTTCAGCGGGAACTCCGACTTTATGCAAATAGTCAGAGAAGAGAGCCAATGCCGCAATCGCTGCGGATGCTATCGCATAACCTTTTGTTACTGCTTTCGTTGTGTTACCAACGGCATCAAGCTTGTCGGTTGTATCTCTAATCTCAGGAGGTAAATCTGCCATTTCCGCAATACCTCCTGCATTATCTGTTATCGGCCCATAAGAATCGAGAGCAACGATAATCCCGGTAGTCGAGAGCATAGCCACGGCTGTTATTGCAATCCCGTACAATCCTGCAATACTCGCGCCAGTAGCAATAAACGGTACCAAATATGCTGCAAGTATCCCACTGCAAATAATTATCACTGGCCAGCCTGTGGAGATCATTCCAACGGCGAGGCCGGTAATTAAATTTGTGCCCGCGCCGGTCTTGCTCGCATCTGCAATCGCCTTCACCGGCGAGTGCATCTGCGTGTAATATTCAGTGACAATGACCATGAGCACCATTATTACTATCCCTATTACTGCTGATAAGAATATTGCAATCCCTGCTATGTCGGTTCCGATTAACACCGCTGTTACCGGATAGAACAGGATTATGCTGAGTACTGCTGCGGTAGCCACGCCTTTGTATAACGTTCCCATGATATTCTCACGCGAGCCCATCCTCACGGCGAAGATGGCTATTATAGATGCGAAGATGGCAACAGCACCTAAAATCAGCGGATATTCGATTACTGCACACGTGCCAACGCTATGAAATACATTTGACAGTTCTGCATCCCCTGCAATCAAACCACCAATTAGCATTGCTGCAATTGCCGTGACCACGTAAGTCTCAAACAGGTCGGCACCCATACCTGCGCAGTCGCCCACATTGTCACCCACGTTATCAGCAATAACGCCCGCATTCCTGGGGTCATCCTCGGGAATACCCACTTCTACCTTGCCTACCAGGTCAGCGCCGACATCCGCAGCTTTTGTATAGATACCACCGCCAATCCTTGCGAATAGCGAAATCAAAGAAGCACCGAATCCATAACCCACCACGAGATCAACTGCATGCGCGCCACTACCGAAAATGATGTAAAACATACTGGTTCCGAGTAACGCAAGCCCCACAACTGCAAGACCTGTCACGGCACCACCCCGGAACGCAATCATGAGTGCCTTACGCACACCGGATGAGGCAGCATGTGCAACCCTGACATTAGCCCTCGTCGAGACGAACATGCCGATATAGCCCGCCGCCGCAGAGCATACAGCACCCGCTAAGAACCCTATTGCAATCCTTCCGGAATCGAAATATCCACCGGCTAAGGACTGCGAAAGACCTACGAATAATATCACTGCGATTATGCTCGCGACGACCGCAACAGAGCGGTATTGCCTGTTCAAATATGCGGATGCACCTTCTTGAATAGCAGCCGCAATCTCATTCATTTTTGCACTGCCCGAATCCTGCTTAAGCGTATAATATGCGAATAACGCTGAGAATACCAGACTCATAAGTCCTGCAACAGGTGCTAACAACAGCAAGTCCATTTTTTCGCTACTCTCACCTCGCTTTTATCATCTCCCCTTCTCTTTCATTCAGTATTGATACATATATAAATAGCTTTGTCTTTTCTTCGATCACAGAGATGAAGAAGAAGGAATTGGCTATCTTGTTAGAGCAAGTAGAGGACATAAGTGAGCCGGAGGTAGCCGAAGAGCAATATTCCACGCCTGCTACTGTGGCATCGGAATTACTTTTTTTCGCGTTTATGCGCGGTGACATCGCCAATCGCGTTGTCTATGACCTCGGGTGTGGTAACGGGATATTGGGGATAGGTGCGAAGTTATTGGGTGCCCTAAAAGTAGTAGGGATAGACATAGACGAGAAAGTGATAGAAGTAGCGCAATCGAATAGCAACCGGTTGGGTGTAGAGCTGGATTATAAAATTAGCGATGTGCAAGAACTGGAAGGAGAAGCGGATACTGTGGTGATGAATCCACCTTTTGGCGCACAGCGGATAAACACACATGCCGATAGAATCTTTCTGGAAAAAGCACTGGAACTCGCACCAGTTGTTTATTCTATACTTAATGCCGGCAGTGAATCGTTTTTAAGGGCATTTGTGCCTCATGCTGCGATTGTACGTTTTCCCCTTGCTTTCCCTTTGAAAAAGAGGTTTTGGTTCCACAAAGAGGAAAAGAAGACCATAAGTGTGGATATATACAGGTTGAAGCGGTAGTGAGTAGCACTTAGGTAGGTATATTGGGGTTGACATAGGGCGGTTTGACGATGCTTGTTATATTAATACAAGCAATACCTGTGGTATTTTACCCTATGGTAGGCAAAGAGACAACTTAAAAAATAAAAAAATAGGGTCCAGCTTCTGCTGAACCCCTGGTCAATTAACGTTTCCGCATTACAAGAAATGCAAGCGCTGCAATTGCAATCACCGCGAGTATCAGCTCGAAACCAGGTGGTGTTGCTGTGGGTGCTTCTGTGGGTGCTTCTGTGGGTGCTTCTGTGGGTGCTTCTGTGGG
>JAOZPO010000004.1 GCA_029932715.1 Halobacteria archaeon
AAATTTCATCAACTCCATGCAGGGTATAAAAGAAAGCAAAAGCATAGAAGAGATAATAGAAAGGAGATCAAGAGAAAGTAGCGCTATCAGAAAAGAGAGTGCATGATTCATAAATTGTTTGTGTATTATAATAAAAACGGGAAAATGATATGTACGAAATAGAAAACGCACTTGAGTTACAGGAAAGCTACACCGTCTTGCTAAAAGGGGCTCCAGGGACAGGTAAGACTACTTATGCGATTACGCTCCTCGAACATTTGTGCCATGGAGATACTGAAGGAGTTTATATATCCACTCGCATAGACCCTTCCGCATTGTATAAACAATTCCCTGGCCTGGAAAGCCGAGTGCCTGCTAAAAACATTATTGATGCCACGCAATCGGAATTTTCGGAATCTGATTCTCAGGTGCTTTATGAAGACGATACAAGCTTCTTGAGGGCGGTTTACAGTCTTGTTGTAGAAAAGGACGTTACTATCTTGATAATAGATAGCTGGGATGCGGTATCATTTCAAATAGGTAGTAAAAACCAAAAGAGCATAGAAAAGCTTGAGTCCTCTATGCTTGATATTGCGCGAAAAACTAATACTCGTTTACTCTTAATCTCCGAGTATACCGGAGAGAAGAAGATGGATTATCTTGTTGATAGTATTATAAGATTAGAGAAGGACACCGTGGACGGTAGAACGGCAAGGAGGATGTATGTAGATAAGTTGAGAGGTTTCCTGATTACAAATAATAGCTATCCTTACACCCTGGAAGCCGGTACGTTCACCAATTTTGGAACCGCCGCATTCGGATTAGGCAGTGGTAGGCACAAGCAATCAAAAGGGAACAGAAAGGACGAAAGGGGGACGTATTATTCCACCGGGATAAAAGATTTAGATATGATTATTGGTGGGTACCCGAAAGGGAGCTTTGTACTGCTGGAAATAGCTGATGATAGCATAAGTCAGAATTACCGACCCGTTTTGTTCCACACCATATCCAATTTCATACTGAATGGCTGCGGTGTTATATATATGCCCGAGGAAGGTTCTTATGCCTCGTCGGTGAAGCGGCTTCTTTTTGATTATCTCGATAAAAGCATACTGGATAAATACTTGCGGATGCCTACCATTTCGGAATCGGAAAGTGAAGACACGTGTCTATTCAAAATTGAGTCCGAAGACGAAGATGGCTCGCTGAAAGCATACTTATCGAAGCATCTTGAGGTGTATAAACAGTTGAAGAAGCCAGTATTGCATGTTATTGGCTTACCGTGTTGGATGTTTACGCAGAAGAGGAGATAAGAGGTATGCTTTCTGAAATAGTGTCGTGGGTAAGAACAACAAATGATGTTTTAATTGGTGTTTTGAAACCGTCTGCAAAGTTAAAGGCGGAAATACGTGAGATGGCTGATGTACATCTCCGGTTCATACCGCTCTCAGGCACGATTAATGTTTACGGTGTTAAGCCGCACACTCTGCTATATAATATCTCACGCATTCCCGCGGATGGTGAATATCATCAGCTAAAATTCACACCGTTCTTATAAATGGTTTTTTATGCTTCCTTCTTCCCTTTCACTAACTCTTTCACTGCTTTCACCAGTATATGGCACTGCTTTTCCGCACTGGCTCCACCTTTCGTGATATACCTATCTGCACCTTTCTCAAGGCACTCTTCAGGTGTTCCTGACTTACCTTTACCAGTAAACAGGATAAAAGGCAGATGTGCAAACTTTTCACTCTTCTTCAACACTTCTAATAGCTCTATACCATCTATTCCAGGAGGCATCAGGTAATCTGCAATGACAATATCAAAATTCTCACTTTCAAGCTTCTCCAATGCTGCTTCCGCAGATGTCACTCCTACAATATCAAACTCGTCCTTGACTTCCCGCTTCATAAGTATTCTCGTTATCTCCAAATCAGCAGGTTCATCATCCACATGCAAAATCCGTATTGGGGGCGTCATCTCATCGTTTCCTCTCTTCTCTTATTCAAATTTAAATATGCTAATAGTATTTTATTTATGTAATATAAAGAGTAACCGTTATATTCCCTCTTTCTAAATCAGCTCTTTTAGTTTATATCTATCTATGCGTTCAACAGCATAAGATAAGACATGAAACTGTTAGTATTCGAACCTTTTTCCGGTGCCTCTGGTGACATGATATTAGGCAGTCTACTGGATTTGGGCGTTGATGCATCGAAGATAGAGTCTGCAATTTCTGCCGTTGACCTCAAGATGGAAATAGAAGAAGTAGAAAAGCGAGGCATAAGAGCTAAAAAGGTGCTCTTTCTGAGTGAGCGAATTAAAGGAAGGGAGCGGAATGTAAAGTCATACAGGGATATAGTAAAAGCAATAGCCAATAGCGGGTTGAGTAGGGAAATAATAGACAATTCGTTGCGCATGTTTGAGCTAATAGCAAATGCGGAATCGAAAGTGCATGGAGAGCCGAAGCATAGCTTGAGTTTCCATGAACTCGGCGCTATGGACACCATAGGAGACCTGATAGGGAATAGTATGGCTTTTCTGGAGCTTCCTGTTGATTGCGTTATGAGTATGCCAATATCAGTAGGTGAAGGATTTGTGGAGACGGAACATGGCCGACTGCCTGTTCCCGCACCGGCAACTGTTGAAATATTGAAACAATCGTCTTTACTGTATCAAAGCGGCCCTTTCGCTTCTCTATCTGAATTGCTCACGCCTACTGGTGCCGCGATATTAGCGCATTTTGTACAGAGATCAGTCGCTTTTTTACCACCGTTACATGTTGGAGAAACGGGGTATGGCGCAGGCTCGCGTGACTTACCAATGCCGAACGTCTTGAGAACAAGCGTATGTGAAACTGATGCGCATCTCCTTAGAGACGAGGTTGAAGTGCTGGAAACCAATGTGGATACAGTTACAGGAGAAGTTCTGGGCAATCTAATTGAGGTTCTTATGGCAGACGGTGCGAAGGATGTAACCATCATACCCGCGCTAATGAAGAAAGGCAGAAGCGGTCACATTATCAGAGTGATTACAGCACCGCAAGACGTTTCACGATTAGCACATCGGATAATGACAGAAACTGGCTCTTTAGGCGTTCGCGTTATGCAAGTAAGGCATAGATATATCGCAAATCGGGAGCAGAAGAAGGTGCGAGTAAGGATAGGGGATAGAGAACGAGAAGTAGGCGTGAAAATAGGTAGAAACGCAAGCGGTGATTTGTTAAATGTCGCTGCGGAATTCGAAGATGCGAAGCGAATTGCAAGAGAGTTGAGCGTGCCTTTAAAGGATGTGATAATAATAGTGGAAGAAGAAGCGCGAAAGACTCTTCTGGGGAAACAAAATGCTTTTATTTACTAAGCTCTTCTTTATTGAATATAATAGCTTTGCGGAGGTCGCCAAGAGGACAAAGGCGCAGCGTTGAGGTCGCTGTCCCGTAGGGGTTCGGGGGTTCAAATCCCCTCCTTCGCATTAATGGAGATACTTTTATCAAGCGAAACACTTTTTATCTTTGATCTTATTAATGTGGTTAAAAGAGGGGGAAGAAAGATGAACCAAAAGGATAGCGAAGGGATTTCCGATGTAGATGTGGATATAGAGCAGGACATGTTAGATGATGAGGGCCTGGAAAAGATATTGAAAGGCTCAAAAACGATTATAAAGGTAATTGGATGCGGGGGGAGCGGGACCAATACGATACAGAGGATGACGAACGAGGGTATTTTTGGCGCCGAACTATTTGCTTTGAACACAGATGCCCAGCATCTGCTTTTTTCGAAGGTGGAGAGGAAGATGTTGATAGGGAAGAGGACAACGCAGGGGCTGGGTGCGGGTAGCATTCCGAAGTTAGGCGAGGAAGCGGCGAAGGAGAACGAAGCCGAGATAAGATATATTGTAGAGAATGCGGACCTGGTATTTGTAACTTGTGGATTGGGCGGTGGCACGGGTACAGGATCAGCGCCAGTAGTTGCTCAGGCGGCACAAGACGCTGGCGCTCTCACCATAGGTGTGGTAACATTACCTTTCAGCGCTGAAGGCAGTATAAGAATAGAGAACACCGATATTGGACTCGAAAAACTGCGCGAAACTACTGATACTTTAATCGTGATACCAAACGATAAGCTATTGGAGGTAGTGCCGCGGTTACCCCTGAACGATGCTTTCCGTGTGGCGGATGAGGTATTAATGAGGTCAGTGAAGGGAATAACGGAGCTGATAACCAAGTCCGGCCTTGTAAATTTGGATTTCGCGGATGTAAGGACGGTGCTGAAAGGTGGAGGTATGGCGATGATAGGATTTGGTGAATCAGAGGGGCAGGATAAAGCGATTGAATCGGTAAAAAAAGCGCTAAGTTCTCCCTTACTTGAGGTTGACGTAACAGATGCGAAATCCGCATTGATAAATGTGACCGGCGGTGAGGACATGACAGTAGAAGAAGCAGAGGGCTCACTCCAGGAAGTATATAAAATGATGAACCCGAATGCAAGGATAATCTGGGGCGTGCAGATAAATCCCGAGCTGAATAACACGATGCGGACCCTGCTTGTCGTTACAGGCGTAAACTCAGAGCAGATATATGCACATAGAGATACAAAGAGCGAAAGATACGGCATTGAAATAGTGCAGTAGTAGTAAAGTAAGGAAGTGATCAATAATGCAAGAGAATCTTAAAGACATTGCGGAAAAAGTTAATCTTAAAGTCATCTCGGAGAAGCTAAATGAGTATGTACGGATATTGAAATTGGCAAAGAGGCCGAAAAGGGACGAGTTCTTCAAGATTTCTAAGATCGCCGGTGCTGCAATGGCGCTGGTCGGCTTTATTGGGTTCTCTATATACGTTTTGATGACCGTTTTACCGCAGGGATTCTGAGCTATGACTACCACGATATATGCACTAAAGACAACGGTTAACCAAGAGCAAGCGGTTGCGAATCTGGTGATGGGCTCGATCAGGGAGATAAGGAAGGATGAGCATGGCATAAAGGCAATTTTAGTGCCCGATGAACTGAGGGGATATGTCTTGATTGAAGCTTCTTTCTCTGATATGATAGACCAGATAATCCAGAATATACCACATGCAAGGGGCTTGATCAAGGGCGGTATGAATTTTGAAGAGGTAGAACATTTTCTCACGCCTAAACCGTCAGTAACAGGCATAAGAGAAGGAGCCATAATAGAAATCATTTCAGGACCTTTTAAAGGCGAAAAAGCGCGAGTGAAAAAAGTAGACGAATCGCATGAAGAACTCACTATTGAACTATTTGAAGCAATGGTACCAATACCCGTCACTGTTAGAGGTGATAGTGTAAGGGTGCTGAGCAGCGAAGAGAAAGAGGAAGAGCAGTCCGGAGGATAGAAAGGAAAGCAAAGAAAGGCACCAATGAAAGACGTTTGTATCCTAATACCAACACTGAATGAGGAGGAGACGATAGGCGAGCTTATAGCGGAGTTCAAACGTGAGGGATTCGATAATATCTTCGTTATTGATGGAAACAGCACGGACGCAACGCGGGAGATAGCGAAGAGGGCAGGGGTAAAGGTGGAAATACAGCGGGGAAAGGGTAAGGGAATAGCGGTCAGGCAGGCTTTTGAAGAGATAGAAAGCGAAATAATTGTGATGATTGACGGAGACGGTACATATTCACCCTCTGAGGCACGGGCATTAATTGAGCCGATATTAAACCACGAGGCTGAACATGTTGTCGGTAACCGATTCGCGTATGGTGGTGCATTCGCAAGACTTCACCGGTTTGGAAACTGGGGACTAAATAGAGTCTTCAGCGTGGGATATGGTATAAAGTTGAGTGATATATTATCGGGATACCGTGCATTCACAAAGGCGGCGGTGAATAGGATGGAACTTGCGAAAGAAGGGTTTGAAATAGAAGTCGAAATGGCTATAGAGTCAGTAAAGAAGGGTATGCGGATAAAAGAAGTCCCTATTACCTACAAGGAGAGGAAAGGCGAATCAAAGCTCCATTTCCTTAGGGACGGGTCGCGGATAGCTTATACATTATATGTGCTCGCGAAAACGCATAACCCCCTCTTCTATTTTGGCATCATTGGATTCTCATTCATAGCCATTGGTATTATCTCCGGCATTTATGTCGTATTAGAGTGGCTTAAAAATATTACTCACATACCTCTCACCGTGTTTACCTCTTTAATGATAATTTCCGGTGTGCAGTTTCTTATATTTGGATTGCTTGGCGATTTAATAGTGACATTGCAAAAAGAGACGCTGGCAGCGTTGAGAGATAGGAGCAGAAAAGGGGAGTAAATAAAATGGAAGCGGGTGTAGAGGAAGGGGGTAAGAAATTAATAGCTGCGATAGCGCAGGATTACGAAACGGGAGAGGTGCTCATGCTTGCATATATGGACGAAGAGGCGCTGAGGCTTAGTAGACAGACGGGGAAAGCGCATTACTGGAGCCGTAGCAGGAAGAAACTATGGCGAAAGGGTGAAATTTCCGGTAATGAGCAGATAATAAAGGATTTTTTTATCGATTGCGATGAAGATGCGGTACTCTTGAAGGTGAAGCAGATAGGGGGTGCTGCATGTCACATGGGATACCGGTCTTGCTTCTACCGTAAGATAAATGGGGAGATAGTAGGAGAGAAGATATTCGAGCCCGAGGAGAAATATGGTAAGGAATGGGAGAAATGATTCTTTCGGACCCAAAGTTTTTATATAACCACATCGTAATTCTAAATAGGTGATACAAAAATGGCAGAAGACAACGTGATATATGTTGGAAACAAACCCGTGATGAGTTATGTCCTCGCGGTAGTGACGCAGTTTAACAACGGCTTTGACGATGTGGTGATAAAAGCGAGAGGGAGAGCGATCTCAAGAGCTGTTGATACTGCGGAAGTAGTGAAGAATAAGTTTATGCCCGGCGTAGAGACGAAGGAGATAAAAATAGGGACAGAAACGATACAGGGAGAAGGAGGAGATAAGGCGAACGTTTCCTCGATGGAAATAACAATGAAGGCAAAGGCGTAAGTAAGGGAGAAGAAGCGGTATGATGAGTTTTTCTCCTGTTTTTATTTTTCTTATTTTTATTTTTTAGTTTTATTCCCGGCTTTTATTTATCTTAGGCAATAAAATCAGTTATAGCAGGATGTTCACAAAGAGGCATATTATTTCGATACGCGATTTCTCAAAGGATGAAATAGATTATGTATTAAGCAGGGCAGAGGGGCTGGAGAAATATGCGCGCGGGTTGACGGATAGAGGCTGCAAGCTGTTGGAGGGGAAAGTACTTGCAAATCTATTCTATGAACCAAGCACCAGGACAAGGTTATCATTTGAAGCGGCGATGACGAGGTTGGGGGGCGAGATAATAAATTTAGCATCACAAGAGTCGAGTTCGGTGGCTAAGGGCGAGAATTTAGCAGACACAATAAGAACGGTAGCGGGCTATTGTGACGTAATTGTGCTCAGACATCCACGGGAAGGAGCATCGAGAATGGCTACTTCTTTCTCCTCGGTACCGATAATAAACGCGGGAGATGGTGCAGGGCAGCATCCTACGCAGACTTTGCTCGATTTATATACGATAAAGCGGGAAGGGCTGTTAGATGGGCTAAAGATAGCATTAATAGGGGACTTGAAATATGGTAGGACAGTGCATTCGCTTGCTTATGCACTCTCTTTATATGGTGCAACACTATTTTTTGTATCACCAAACGCCTTAGAGATGCCGGAAGAGATAAAGTCGGACTTAAAAGAAGCGGGAGCGGAAATTAGTGAATATACGGATGTAAGAGAGGTGCTAAAGGATGTGAACGTAATATATGTGACCAGGATACAAAAGGAGCGGTTTCCTGATCCCACAGAATACAGCAAAGTTGCCGGCACTTACCGCATAACTACTGATATATTAAAGCAGAACGAAGATGTAGTGGTCATGCACCCCCTTCCGAGAGTAGACGAAATAGACACAGAGGTAGACAAGACAAAAAACGCGAGATATTTCACGCAGTCCTTTTATGGCGTTCCCGTGAGAATGGCTATTCTTTCTATATTGCTGAATAAATAGGAGTAGGAGCATGCAGGACAGGATAAATGGGATTCTGGAAGCGGTAGAGAAGCATCACGAGCTTTATGGAAATGCACTGCCGATGATAGCGAGCGAAAACATAACAAGTAAAGTGGTAAGGATGCTACTCGCGTCGGATCTGTCACACAGGTATGCAGAAGGAGATGTTGGAGCCAGGTATTACCAGGGCTGCGAGTACATAGATGTAATAGAGGCGGAGGCGATAAGGGGCGCAAAAGAGCTGTTCGATGCGGAACATGTGAATGTAAAGCCGACTTCTGGTGTAAATGCAAATATAGCGGCATTGTTCGCCCTTACATCACCGGGAGATAAAATAATGACGCTGTCTGTGCCAGAAGGCGGTCATATAAGCCATGCGAAGTATTCTGTCCCGGGTATCAGGAATTTAGAGTTACATGAGTTCCCTTTCGATCCAGACGAGATGAATATAGATGTAGATGCGATGGTGCGTGAGATAAAAGATAAGAAGCCGAAGCTAATTCTGTTCGGCGCCAGTCTTTTCCTCTTCCCTCATCCAATTCAGGAGGCGAGAGCAGCGGCGGATGTAGTGGGTGCGAAGATAGCCTATGACGGCTCACATGTACTGGGTCTCATAGCGGGTAATAAATTTCAAGACCCGCTACGTGAGGGTGCAGATGTTGTTACAGGGAGCACACATAAAACCTTTCCCGGACCACAGGGCGCGATAATACTGTGCAGGAATGCATTGAAGGAGGAGATAGATGCTGCTGTCTTCCCCGGGACGGTAAGCAACCATCATCTGCATCATGTTGCGGGATTGGCAGTTACACTGGTAGAAATGATGCAATTTGGCGAACAGTACGCAGCGCAGATACAATCAAATGCGAAAACGCTGGCACAGTATCTGTACGAGGAAGGATTCGATGTGCTATGCGAGCATAAAGGTTTTACCGAATCGCATCAAATTGCGGTTAACGTTCGCAGCTTTGGCGGTGGAGATGGAGTGGCAAAGAAACTGGAAAAAGCGGGTATAATAACCAATAAGAACATGTTCCCATCAGATAAATCGCCTGAGAATCCCACAGGAATCCGGCTGGGAGTGCAGGAGCTTACGCGGATAGGTATGAAGGAATCGGAGATGCGAGAGATTGCAGTTCTTATAAAGAGAGTAGTAATAGATGGAGAAGAGGAAAGCAGAGTGAAAGAAGAAGTAATAGAATTGAAGAAGGATTTTTGTCATGTCCAATATTGCTTCGACAACGGCGATGCGTATAAGAATCCGGTTATTATGTGAATATGCATTAGGTTTTTTCCCGCTTTGCTCAATTGAGATTGCAATCTCCATACGAAATGTACCCGAAAGGTTTATAAAGGCATTATCAATATGTAATTAGTCATGAAAATAACACATGTTTGTGTGCTATAAGGACTTAGGAGGTGACACGTAAAAAAAATGAAAAGCGAACTGGCAATTACAATAGGATTGTTTCTGCTAATAGCTGCGGTGCCTTACGCAAGCGCAACTACGAGTGTATCGGGCCCAAGCATAGTAGCCAATGAATCTACATTTACTGTTACAGTTGGAACGGATTTAGCGTCCGTAGAAGCGGCGCATATAAACGTAACCCATCCTTCAAATCTGACATTCGAGACTTTGAGGGCTGATCCGGGTGGAAGTTTCGATTTTACCAGGAGTCAGACAGGAGGAAACGCTACTACTGGCTGGGTGGACATAATACTGGCAAAAAGCGATGGATTTACCGGTACGCCTACTTTTGCTGAGATAGACTTCACCGCCACGGGGATAGGAAATTGCACCATAGATGTTGTTTCGTCAAGAGTAAACGGAGCAGCAGATGGTACAGAATCTCTTACTGTTGAAGTAATCGCATTGCCCGGTGATGTCAATGGCGATGGTAAAGTGAACTACCGGGATTTAGTAGGTGTTATAGACAACTGGGGAGAATCAGATACGATATATGACGTAGACGGAAGCGGAACTGTCGGCTATTCAGACCTGACCTTTATAGTAGACCACTGGACAGATTAAAAAGTTCGCACGTTCTCTTTCTGCATAGCATAAATGCGAATGCGGTAACTAGCAGAGGGCAAATGCGTTCTTCTTTTCTTTTTTATTGCTTCTCTTGTGGTTAGTTGAACGAGCACGCAAAGGAAAAATTAAAAATAATCGCCCACCCGTTCTATCGCACGTGCGAGAAGTTCCGCGCTATTATCAATGTCATTCATGCTTAATAACTCCACCGGTGAGTGGATATACCTTGCGGGTACACCTATAACCCCCGTGGGTATTCCGCTTCTTGTGAGATGAATTATTGCTGCATCGGTCATGCCACCCTCTGAGACACTGAGCTGATAGTCTACATTGTAGCGGGCTGCCGTGTCTTTGAGCCATTTCAGCACTGATGGTGGTGTTATTATACCACGACCCGAGGCATCAGAAACGGTAATTACAGGACCTTTGTCCAACTCTACCGCAGCATCTTTCTTTTCTATCCCCGGATGTCCACCTGCGATGTCAACATCAATGGCAATTGCCACGTTGGGATCAAGACCAAATGCAGACGTTCGTGCACCTTTTAACCCTACTTCTTCTTGCACCGTGCCTACGGCATATACCTCGAATTCGGTGTTTACACGTTTAAGTGCTTCTATCATTATCGCAACACCAGAGCGGTTATCAAAAGCTTTGCATGTCACTCGTTCGTTCTTAAGAGATGCGAAATGCGAATCTATTGTGACTGGAGTCCCAATAGCAATGCCCATTTGCTCTGCATCTGCTCTACTGCTTGCGCCCACATCTATGAACATATCTTCTGCTTTTATCGGCTTCTCACGCTCCTCCTTCTTCATCCGGTGTGGTGGTTTCGAGCCTATAACGCCGGTCACCGTGCCGCTGTCTGTATGCAAGAGCACCCGTTGATTTAGCAGCGTCTGGTCAAACCAGCCACCAATAGTTGAGAACCGCATAAAACCCTCTTCTTCTATGTACTTTACCATCAGCCCTATCTCGTCAAGGTGCGCAGCTATCATAACAGAAGGCTTTTTCCCTCGCTTCGTTGCTATCAGATTACCCAACCCATCTGTCTTTATTTCGTCCACATACGGCTTTATCTCCTGTTCTACTATTGCCCTTACCGCACCTTCGTAGCCCGAAATACCGTGTGCCTCCGCCAATTTCACCAATAAGTTCTTTAGTTCTACCATTTTTTGCCTCTCGTTACGCATAGAAAATCTATATGGTTATGATAAACCTTCCTTTTAAATAAATAAAATATTAACGCAGATTAACAACACAGTGAAGAGCTTTTAGATGCATTCAAGCTGGTAATATAGTCGGGAAGAGAGATGGATTTTGTGACCTTCGTGGGAGAGGGCGAGCCGACTTTATGCAAAAGCATTGGTTGGTTGATCAGGAAGGCAAAAGAGCTGACGGACTGTCCGGTAGCGGTTGATACGAACGGGTCACTTCTGCACATAGCTGCAGTGAGGGAGGCTCTTTTACATGCTGATGTCGTTATGCCTTCTTTAGATGCCGGCACCGCAGCGACATACAGAAAGATAAACAGACCGCATCGTGAATTCAATTTCGCAACCGTTGTTGATGGTATGCGCAAATTCCGGCGAGAATATAAAGGCGAGATGTGGATAGAACACATGCTGGTAAAAGGTCTGAATGATTCAGAAAGCGAATTAGAATCCTTAAAAAAGGTATTTAATCTGATAGAGCCGGACAAGATACACATAAATGTTCCTGTTAGACCTCCTGCGGAACCGCGGGTGGTACCACCAGATAAAGAAGCTATTGCACTTGCATATACGATCCTCGGGGATGTAACGGATATTAGCACAGAGGAATACGGCGATTTCTTCGCTCTGGCATCTACAAGTGCCGAAGAGGCGATATTACCTATTATAAGGCGGCTTGCTAAACTACTTACTTACATCTTAACGTCATACGTGGCTTCTTCTAAGTACAGCTCAATTCCGTGCTCTTTTGCATATAATTCTATTTCTACCTGTTCCGTACTGGTGTTAACCGTATAATCTTGCGGAGAAGTCAAGTTTTTAAGCGTATCATTGAACCATCTGCCAATGGTATCGGCATTGCGTGAATTCACCGTTAGCGTCAGGTTAGGATAAAACAACGAATCAGAAATAAGTTTACGATCAAGGAGGCGTAATCTTACAAGCGTGGATTTTCCTGCTATGCCAGATACGTTCTCACCTGTCAAATTCACCAGTGAGATGTCTATTCTCGTTCTATTATTCGTGACGTTCAGGAAAGAGATGTTAAAGGGACCGCAGACTAACCCGCCGTCATCCTGGCTCTTTATCACTGCACCGTTCTGGTACGTGATTACCTGATCAGGGAGATAATGATAACTGCTTTCGTATTGGATAATGCCAGATGCGTTTGCAAGTATTACATTTTCGTGTGAATAATTTATGCTTACGTTTATTAATTTTGGCGTCTTTTGTGGGTTCTCGGTCTTCAGTTCGGCACGGAACTGCACGTAGCGATGCCCTTTAGATACCGTACACAAATCCGGTAGCGGGAATGAATTACGACCTTCTTCTGATTCTATAGCATAGCAGTTATACCACTTTGTAGCATTTTTCATATTTGGAAACATGTCTGTTCTGACTTTTAATGCTATGCTTGCCTCGGCTGTGATATTCTCCACGTACCATGTGATATTATCATAAACGGTGCTGTTACTACCAGTATCAAAGCCGGTGCTGTTAGTGCTATTGGTCATATTAGAAACGATGCAAGCAGATACGTAAGGTGGACCGTCAAGCGTGATGTTACCTGAGGTGGTTACATTTACATCGCCATTCCAACCGGGTTCCAGAACATGGGAGAAGTTCTTAGAGGAGTTGAAATTATCTATGCCCGTTGTATTAGGGGCAGCTACTTCTCCTTCCGTCAATCGCACACTAATCTCGCTTTTGTCTGCCAGAAAGCTTATAGTGCCTGATGCGAGCGGCAGCGCGATGCTGGACTCCTTACTTGGCTTCAGTTTAATGGGAACGGATTCGATTAATGATTCTGCCTGTACGAATCTGCTTATAGCAGAGTGTCGTTTAGAACTCTCTGGCTGTTCGTTCTTGTACTTAAGAATACGCGAGTTTATGGTGTCGTGCAACAGATTTATAGCAGAATTCAATGCGATAAAATCATCAGTCACTTCGATAGAATGCTGGAATTCGCATTCTTTCGTCTCCAGAGGTGCGTTGATAGATAGATAAATGGTGATTGCAGTAACAGCAATCATGATAAGTATGACGGCGCCGATTGCAAAAGCTTGCGCATTCTTAGCTGCTACGAATTGTCTCAAATTTTTAAACCACATCCACGGCTACCACCTTTTCGTCTCCCTTTACATTCATTAACCTCACACCTCGCGTATTTCTACCCTGTATCGGGATATTACGCACCAGCATCTTCGTTACCATTCCATCAGAAGTAGAGATCATCAACTCATCTTGCGGTTTTATTTGCTTTATACACACCACTTTTCCCGTTTTTTCACTGACTCTTATGCTGATTACGCCTTTACCTCCCCTGTGCATCTCACGATAGGCATCCAGCTTCGTTCTTTTGCCATACCCGTGCTCCGTTATCGTAACGACTTTAGAATTGCTTAATTCCAAATCAACCGCATCAATACTCGCTATCTCATCTACCTTATCCAACCGCATACCCCGTACACCCGCGGCATATCTGCCCATCTCTCTCAATTCACCTTCCTGGAACAATACCGCCTTTCCGTTCCGGGAACTCATGATTATCCCTGTTCGCTGCCCGCCCTTTATCAACACCACGTCCTGCAACGAATCGTTCTTGTTAACCTTAATAGCAGCAATTCCCGTTACACGTATTGACTTCAAATTTGCAAGTGCACTCCTTTTCACGACACCGCGTTTGGTAGCGAGGACGATAAAGAACTCGTCAGTTCCCAGCGCTTTATCCATAGCTTCGGGTATGGAAACAGCAGTTACGAACTTTTCACCCCCTTCTATGGCTGCACCCAGTCCCGGTAGGTTGACCAGTGTTTTCCCTTTTGCCTGTCTACTACTGGGTGCTATGGTATATGTATTTCCCTGATATGCCCTGCCATATTCGGTGAACAGGATGAGACGTTCTCTTGTAGACGCATGTATGAATTTGACGATGACATCATCCTCTTTCTTTCCTATCACCGCTATTCCTTTTCCACCTCGCCTCTGTTGTTTAAACATACTCGCGGATAATCGCTTCACATAATTACGCTGTGTAAAGAAGAGAATTACATCTTCTTCCTCTATAAAGTCACGCTCATCTAACTCCGCCATCTCCGGCTCTATTCTCGTCCGCCTAGCATCGCCATACTTGCTCTTAAGCTCTATCAGTTCGTCCTTTAGGATGCCGAATATCCGGGCTTCTGATGCCAGTACCTCCTTAATCCATTTTATCTTCGCATCCGTTTCTGTACGCTCGATTTCTATCTTATCTCGCTCTAACGCGCTCAAGCGCGATAGCCGCATATCCAGTATCTCTTTCACTTGATCCTCGCTCAGTTCAAACCGGTCAATCAATGCGGATTTCGCCGCTTTACCGTCACTTGATGCTTTTATTAGCCGTATTACCTCATCTATATTCGATATTGCAATGATTAAACCCTGTAATATGTGCAATCGCTTCTCCGCACGGTCTAATTCAAATTGCAGCCTTCTAATCGTTACCTCTTTCCTGTGCTTTATGTGGCACTCAATCAGCTCCTTTAGCGTTAATACTTTCGGTTCACCGTCTACCAGAGCGAGATTAATCACGCCAAACGTAGTTTCCAGTTGCGTGTGTTTATACAGATTATTCAAAACGACAGGAGCATTGGCACCGAGTTTTAGTTCTATTACAATCCGCATACCCTTACGGTCAGATTCATCCCTCAAGCCGCTAATGCTCTCCACTTTATACTTCTTTGCGTATCCTGCTATCTCCGCCACTAATTTGCTCTTATTCACCTGGTAAGGTATCTCTGTTATCACTATCCTCTCTCGTTTACCCTTCGTTTCTATCTCCGCTTTTGCTCTTAGCCTTATACTGCCCCTACCAGTCTCATACGCCTGTTTTACGCCACCGTAGCCCGAAATAATACCGCCAGTGGGGAAATCAGGAGCTTCTATTATCTGCATCAATTCGCTTATGCTAACTTCTGGCTCGTCTATCACTCTTACTATACCATCTACCACTTCCGCTAAATTGTGTGACGGCATATTCGTAGCCATACCAACTGCAATACCAGAAGAGCCGTTAATCAACAAATTAGGCAGCTTTGCTGGTAATATCTGCGGCTCCTTGAGTGTGTTATCAAAATTATTCGTCCAGGTGACGGTATCCTTATCAAGGTCAGCAAGGAGTTCCCCCGCTATCTTTGATAGTCTCGCTTCGGTATATCGCATTGCGGCAGCGGAATCACCGTCAACACTGCCAAAGTTACCCTGACCATTTACCAATGGGTACCGGTAGGAGAAATTCTGCGCCATTCTTACCAGTGTTTCATATACGGCGACATCACCATGTGGATGGTATTTTCCCAGCACATCACCCACTATTCGCGCTGATTTCTTATGCGGTCTATCATGCGTGACACCAAGCTCACGCATACCGTATAATATCCTGCGATGTACCGGTTTTAAGCCATCACGAGCGTCAGGTAGAGCTCTTCCTACAATTACGCTCATTGCGTAGTCTATATACGAGCTTTTCATCTCTTCTTCTACGCTAACTTCAATTACTCGCTCTTCTCCCGCTTCGACTTCACTTTCGTCTTCGCTCATTCCTACACCATGCTTAAACTATGATTTTTTGTAACTATTATTTCAATAGCAAGCAGCTCACGAGAGCCCTTGCCTTTGTTCTCCTATTATTCTGTCAATGCTTGTTATGAACTTTTCCTCACTCCCTTTTGGTATAGACGCACCAGCAGCAACGGGATGTCCGCCTCCGAATCCCTGTACTTCGTTCGCCGCTTTCTCCACTGCCTTTGCAAGGTCTACCCCATTTCCTTCCGAAGACACCAGCAGTTTCTTATTACACCTTGCTGATATCTTCGTCACTGCCCGTTCACCTTCTCTGTCTTTCTTGTTAAGCACGATTAAGGGCTTCTTCGTGTGTATGTATTCTGCTAATATACCAGCTAATACGCCGGTTATCCCCGTCTCTTGCACATAGAAATAGAAACTATGGGCTAGTTCCTTTATTCCCTCTCCCTCCGCCCCTTCTATTCTGTTCAATTCAGATACAAGCTTGTTTTGAAACTGCAGATATAACGATCTTGCTTCTTCTTTCATTTTCGCTTCATGCATGCACAGCCCAACGCCAATACCTGATTTTCCAAACCGTCCACAGGCATCTATCATCCTCATGAAATCCTGCCCGTTCCTCACAAGCTCTAAGTTCATATTATACGTGGTTCCGAGCAGAGCGGACTCAGGGAGTTCGAGATCAAATTCCCGCGCCTGAGATAGCAATGCGGTAGCCAATCGCTTCTCCTCCTCTACCTCTAAGTTGTTCAGAAGCTTATCTTGATCAATACCTACTTTATCCAGAAACGCATCCACCCACTCTGCTTTACCCACAAGGGGGGTGTAAGGGTCGGTGGAAGAAAGTAACAACTCACGAATCTTACCATCCCCAAGCTTCAAACCCTCTTTTATTGTGATAACTCCTTCCTTTATCGCTTCGTCCAGAATCATCTTGTTTATTCCACTCTCTATCTCCAGTTTATCTCCTAACGTACCGGCAATCGCGAGCCCGGCAAGGTCTATGTTCCCCTCAGGGGCCAAGCACCGTACCACGAGATAAGAAAGACCGGCAGCACAGACCTCGCCTTCTATCTCTTTAGCGCCTGCGTCTGGCGAGCGATGTGGATTTATGATGATATGTGATGCGGCGTTATCAGGAGTTGAAGCTAAAGCCAAAGGTGCAACATGGTGGTCTATAATTATAACGTCTTCATCCTTAAGATACTCAGCGATTAAATCCGTCTGCGCCGTACCCATGTCACAGATGATGATGAGGTCTTCGTTCAAATCTTGAATGAATGTCCTATCCAGGTTGCTAACAATGGACGAATGGAACTGAATACCTGTGCGGAGTAAAGCCGTGCAGATAATCGCGGTAGAAGTTATGCCATCTGCGTCATAATGCGAAACTACCCTTGCGTAATCGTGTTTCTTTATTATCTCCACTGCCTTTTCCAGTGTACTCTGCAATGATGACATCATAATAAAAAAATTCTTTCAAAAAGAATGCTTTACCATAACTATTAACAGTGTATATTATTAAATGAAGCTTTTGCTAAGACAAAACTAAATATTCCCTTTGGGCGTGTGGCCTAGCCAGGACACGGCGGCAGCCTCCTAACAAGCTGAGATACGTCTCGTTCAACGGACAGATATGAGGGAGATAGCTGCAAATCGCGGGTTCGAATCCCGTCACGCCCGCTCGCGCATCTTTTTACCATCTAATATTATTACATCCTTTATTGATTTAACTGCTTCTATTGGTATGATGATATACTCGTCCTCCTTCTTGAATCCGCGTGTATCAAGCCCAGAGGCGGGTTTAACTACAAGTTCGGTTAGTATTCCCGTCATTGCATCTACTATTAGATTGTACAATTCCCCAATGTCACGTCCCTCCGCATCCATGACTCCTTTGTAACTCAACTCCTGCGCAGATATAGTCCCTGCTTGCATTTTACTCTCTCCCCCTTCCTCTCTATCCTACGTCTTACTCTTATGCTGATAACTAAATTATAGCGGTATACAATAAATATATATTACTTTTCATATCTTGCCTATATTACGCAACTTGTCATGAAGCTTCAAGAGATGCCTGTCCCTGAGCTTAACAAAGTATGCCGGTTCGCCTTTTGTAATGCTAATCCTGTTTTCGTGCCCTATTTTACGATAGAACTGCCCATCAATGATCAATTCTGCATCTTTCGTCACCAGAAGCTCCAGATTGATTTCGCTGTTTATGTCCACGACGGTTGGTCTCGCGGAAAGATTAAACGGTGCAATAGGCACGATTATAGCGGCATTAACCCCTGGATGTACTATTGGTCCTCCAGCACCCATGGCATAAGCGGTGCTACCGGTGGGCGTGGCAAAAACGACACCATCTGCTCTTAACCGCTCCCATTCCTCGCCATCCACAAAGATAGCGAAATGTAGCATTTTACCAGGATTAGAAGTTATTACTACCGCTTCATTCAGGGCGTATGGTACCTGCCCGTCTTTTAACTTCACTGCAAGCCGCTCCCTACGCTCCACATCGAACCCGTCTAATAGCATTGCCAGTGTGGAGACAGCATCCGCTGGCTGTACATCAGCTAAAAAGCCTATTGTACCCATATTTATTCCTAACACCGGTATATCTACCCTTAAATGATGTAAAGTCCTCAAAATGGTACCGTCACCGCCAACGCAGATCAATAAATCCACGTTCATATCTTTTATCCTCGAGCCTGCCTTATTTAGTTTATTCGCAGTTTCTGAATCAGCTATAACCTCTACCTTTTTAGCCAGGTACTCAAGGAGCTCGTTTGACACACGCAAGTCGGGAGCATCACCTCTGCATACTACCCCTATACGTTCCGGTTGGTTTACGTTCATTCCACACAGAGTTTTGAGATCGCATCTGCTAAATCGCCATTTGCCGCGATTAACGCCGCTTTCGCCTCCTCTTCGCTACATCCCGCTTTCGCCTTCACTAATTCTACATCTTCAGCCGAAATAGTCAGCTCTTCTGGTTCTGACTTAGCGCGTTCTTCCGGCGTACCCGCTATCTGATACATCTTCGTGCCTTGAACTTCTATAATTGTAACGGTGGCATCGTGAAAAACAAGCTCAGTATCTGCTCGTTTTATCACTACTTCTTCAACGTCATCCAGTTCCTCTACGTTCATGCCCGTTTGCCTCATCATCTGACTCATCTTTTTAGGGTTTATACTGACACCCTTTCTAAATCCACCACGCATTTTTACTCGTGTCCCTATCTATAACTTTCTAATCTAATACGAATTGTAATATATATTTGTTTCAAAAACAAAGCGTTAGCAAATAAATAAAATACCGTATATACAAATGTAATTACCCACAGGAGCGGGGAAGTAGGAGAGGGCCCGTGGTCTAGCTGGTTATGACGTCGCCTTTACGAGGCGAAGGTCATGCGTTCGAATCGCATCGGGCCCAT
>JAOZPO010000099.1:0-4304 GCA_029932715.1 Halobacteria archaeon
TCCCGATGAAGATCCCGTAAGATTCAATGGGACCCTAACAATAGAAGGTAGTCCGTGGGCAAATAAATGGGTTAAGATATACCGATGGAATGAACAATTGGAAAGGTGGCAGTCTCCCTGCTTTCCTGTAGGTTGTAAATGGAAGGCGCAGACTAATGATACCGGGTACTTCCAAACTAAATACTCTTGGTGGATTCCTTTCTTAACAGATCCCACTTATAGTCCTTGGCCGAATGGAACATTTGGCTTGGTTGTATCGGAGACGGGATTACCAGGATCATGGACATCACTTGAGGCGAGGGATTTAGCGCGGACAGACTTTATACTTGATGATACGACGGGAGTCTGCGTTGATGTCTACTGGTGGACATATACATGGAATTATCCTATCCCGGAATTCGCAACAATTGCAATACCAGCCGTAGCAGTCTTAGGGCTATTCCTGTACTTCAACCGCCGGAAACAGAGGAAAGAATAAAAACTAAAGGGGTTTGGATTGTTTTTTTTTCAATCATATTTTTTTTTCTTGCAGTTGTTTAGCTAACGAAAGACAATTAAAAAAGGTAAATTTAAATAACCATTTAGTTATTATATGTAATTAAGAAGATGGGTGTCTGCTGTACGATTGATGTGGTGGAATACAGTGGCGAAAAACGTCGTGCTGTAAAGCTGGGTAAAGAGAATGCGAAGGAGATCGCTGCGCTCTATAAGAAAGTATGGCCTGAGGCGTACGAGTATCCAGAGGAGTGGCGTGAGAAGCGGGTGATGAGCGAGGCGGAATTGAAGAAGGAGATGGATTCCGGGTATTTCTTCTTCGGCGTTCATATAGACGGGCAATTGGCAGGCGTGTATAAAGCGTCCATAACAGAGAGAGGTGCATTCGGTGAGCAGCAGGCGGTTCTTCCTGAATATCGAGACATGAGCGTAGCTTCGGCAATGTACGAGCAGTTCTATGAGTTCGCAAAGGCGAATAAGTGTAAAGTCAATTATGTGAATATCTTAGCGGGGAATGAACCCTGCGAACGGGCAATGAATAAGTTCAACTTTTACAAGATTGGCGAGCCCTGGGAGCAAAGCAAGGGGATGCTCGTTCAAACGTACGAGCGGAAGGTGGAAGAGTAAACACTGCATATTTGTATAGTCACATAAAAAAACCACGAGATTCCACAAAATTAACACAACACTTTTTCCTTTTTCATAAAAAGAAAAGATGTGCTAAAAGAAAAAGAAGCTGCATCGCGGATTGCCCTTGCGGCTACTACCCCCCATTCGGGCTAATCCTACTGCCTGCGGAACGCGTCGATGGTAATGTTTGCGCGGTAAGCCCGCAGGATCCGAAAGGGTTATGAAATGCTTGAGCGGTATGAAGGGTTCACGTACCGTTCTGAGACGAGAATGGGCGAGCAATCGCCCTATTCTTAATCTGCTATAAAAAGGAGCTATTCAAATACCTTAATTTTAATTGAATATTACGCTTTTTCGTTGGCGGCTCAACGCACCTATAGTTACCCAATTGGATTATAACAGTTAGCCAAAAAATAAAAATAGAAAGTCACTTATAGTGGGTAACCACAAGAAGGTGGGCAAGAGGTAAAAAAAAAGCGAATGCGAAAGATGAAAAAGAGAGAGGGAAAAGAAATCGCGCTTTTGGCGAGTACGATAATGGTGATAACCGCGATGGCCGCGATAACCGCGATACCCGCGGTAGCGGCAACAGACTGGCAGCAGTTCCAGGAGGATGAACTGAATACAGGCATTGCAAATGATAAGATTCTTGGAAGAAGCGTTAGCTGGAGTGCGTACACACATACAGACCCCTGGAACATGGCAGGCATAGATGTCGTGCCGATTGTTGCAGAGGGCAATGTCTATGTGCTTGACGTGCTTGGATATATCTGGTCGTTCAATGCCGTAACAGGTGCTGAGAACGGAAACAAGTCCTATAACTCAGCGACTAACCCACCATACTTTCAGACTTCCACTCCAGCTTATGGTGCAGGCAGAGTATATTTCGCTATGAGCAGTGGTACGAAAAAGGGGCATGTCTTCGCGGTAAACGCAAATGATGTAACCAGTCACATATGGGAAGCGATAATAAACGAGAGCGAACAGATAAACACGCCAATAACCTATGATAACGGTAAAGTCTACTTCGGCACATGGAATGGCACGATGTGTGATACATATTCAGGGAAGTATTACTGTCGTTATGCTACAAATGGTAATCTCGTCTGGAGCTATCCACCTACTGCTGTACCAAACAATGGCTACTACTGGGCTGGTGCGTGCATAATCGGAAACTACATCGTATTTGGTGACGATCTTGGTAACATTACATGTGTTAACAAGAGCACCGGTGCGTTCATTGATGATGAGAATATAAGAACCGTAGATACAAACGCAGTTTCAATCAGGTCATCTGTTACCTGCAACGCGACATATCACAATGCAACCTGCGGCAGGTGTTACTTCACTGATGGGACGGTCTGCGGGACATCACTCTCAGGACGTCTCTGGGCGTATGATTTCAATACAACAACCGGCGATCTTACATATGCTTGGAAACGTACATTGAGTACACAATCAAAGTCAACACCAGTCGTTCACAACGGGCGAGTCTATGTCTGTGATGGTAGCTTCCAGGTTAACGGTAGGCTATACAGCATCTATGAGTCGAACGGCACGGTCAAGTGGTCTTACCAGGTTCCCGATAACGGCGGTACTGGTAACCCCGGTATTACGGCATCGCCTGCTATCTCTGTTGATGGTGATGACCTATACATCTACTTCACGACAGACTGTGAGAATGGCAGGCTCTGGTGTGTCAATGAGTCCGGTAACCTGTGCTGGTACTATGAACCAACAGAGTCCACGTCAAGCGGGGAGTACATCCTGCAGGGTGTTTCTCTCTACCAGGATGCATCGGGTAAGGCAAGGGTATTCTTCGGGAACGACCGCGGCAACTTATATGCGCTTGATAAGGGTATGTGCGGAGAAGTAACTGGCGACGATATGCTGCGTATGAGCGATGTCAATTTGCTGAATGATGTCGTGGGGCATGTTCCGGGTACGACACTGGACTGCTGTTGCAATGATTAGGAGGGAAAAAAAGAACGAAAAAACTGGGGCAGTTCTTCCGCCCCAAATTATTTCAAACCGCGGTTTAAAAGGTGCGAGGTGCAAGGGGACCTACCTGCTAAAAATGCTGCTTCGCAGCATGGGTATCGTGGTGAATGCACCAAAAACATAAAAAATTAGGAGGTGAAAAAGAAAAAAATGGATAGAAAAGAAAAGAGAATTAGTGCATCGCTTATTGTGATGGCTGTCGGGCTTTTAATCGCAGCGCTTATGATTCCGTCTGCAGTTGCCGCACCGGCAGTACCTCCAGGTGAAGAGGGTATATATTTCCTCGTTCCGAAGGACAGCACCGCACAGTATTGTGAGAATGTAACGATAGATGTGCGGGTTAACTCGTCCATACCCATAAGGGCAGGTATGTTGGTACTTGATTCCGACCTTGTCGGATGCGGAGAGATTGTGGATTGTGAGTATAACTCGACAGAGTGGACTTCAACGGGAACACAAGTGATTGTTAATTCCAGTGGTTATCAGAACGCAGCAGGGAATGTCTATATACCGGGAGGATATAGAGCATATATTACCTTTGCGGGACCAGCGGAGAAACCACCAGGTGATTATTCTGTCGGTGAGATCGAGGTTCATTGTAACTGTACCTCAGGTTGTCTGACGAATCTGACTTTCTATGCTGGAAGTGGTGAGTTGTATATAACAAATAATACTGCACCATGGGATTACGAGATACCAGGCGAGAACGGCACATTCCAGTGCCAGGCGGCACCACCGATTAATGTGGACATTCATGCAGAGGGCATCAACGGAGACGTCATCAATGCAACAAACTACGCGGTATATCCGGGCACAGTGACCGAAGACGGAATTACAATGAATAACCATACTGCGATGGGTGCTATGGTAGCCTACTGTCAGGATAACGGCATTAACGTCTGGATAACGAGTGCTGGCTGGGGTAACTATACAATTCAGATAGGCAATGACGCTGCGAATAACAATAGCTGGATGTATGCCGTTGATGGGGTTAGTCCATGGATAGCAGGTGATAAATACGATTTGTCAGGCGGAGAATACGTGCACTGGTATAACTACCTGCTTACCTACAACCTGACAGTCACGTCAGCGGGCTGCTGCCCGATAAACGTGACTTATGGTTGGGGTTTAACGGACACAGTACCTGCCGGTCAGACTAAAACCTATGGTGCAGGTTA
>JAOZPO010000099.1:4314-5516 GCA_029932715.1 Halobacteria archaeon
GGCGCTTGAAGCCCTCGACTCATCAACCTGTAGATTCAAAAAGTGGGTATATGATAGTACAGAGGACCCGGTAAACAAATCTATTACCGTTCATATGGACGGCAATAAGACGGCAACTGCTTACTGCTCTGAAGATGTAACACTAGAAGTAGATGCACCTTCAGGTTGCGTTGATGGTAACTTCATCGTGAACATAACGGCAGACCCGAACGGGCTTGAAGTTTATGGCGTGCAGTACGAGCTCGCATACAATGCCAGTGTGATAAGGCTGAACATGCAGAACGAAGGCGACCTACTCAATCAGGGTGCATCAACGACCGTATACGCTAACACAATAGACAATATCAATGGAAAAGCGACTTTCGGTGTCTCGCGAAAAGACAATACAAATGGTACAACAACAGCAGGCACGGTTGCTGTACTCTCATTCACTACCGTGGGCAACCCGCATGAGACGTCCAATCTCACACTGAGCAACGAAGTTGTCTCGGACAACAACGCTAATAAGATAAACGCAACACTTACCAATGACAACGTTACCCTCTGCGATCCAAACCAGCCGCCGGTTGCTAATGCCTCGTCTGACCACAAGTATAACAACGTGGGCACGGTATTCTACTGCAAAGCAGTACTCAACGGGTCGTTGTCATACGATCCTGACGGTTCGATAACCCAGTGGCTCTGGGCGTTCGGTGATGGTAACTTCGACTCGGGTGAAATACGTAAGCATACCTACGCATCGTATCAGTGGACAGGAAGCAATTACATACCGTACATTGCAAACCTCACGGTCACGGACAACGGCGGTGCTTCGGATGACGACGGTTGTGAAGTCATGGTCTTCATTCCGGGCGAAGCAAACGGAGATGGTAAGGTGAACGTTCTCGATGCGGCTATGATCGGTCTGCGATGGAATAAAGTCTGTGCCGATTACACAGGTGTTTGCTGGGGCTGTGAAGATATGGCAGACCGGGCTGATTTGAACAACGACTGTTGGGTGAACATCCAGGATGCTGTAACTGTTGGTGCGAACTGGGGCAACACTGCTTGAACATAGTGTAGAATTGCCAAACAAAAAGCGGAAAAAATGTAAGGGAGGGAGGTTCCGTTATCCGGCGCCCCCTCCAGTTTTTATTTTATTACCAGTAGTATAAAAAGGAAAACGGAAATGATGAAAACGAGAAGGAAGGGCATACATAAAT
>JAOZPO010000100.1 GCA_029932715.1 Halobacteria archaeon
GGACGAATGGTGGGAATAAGAATAAAAAAACAGTGATAAACGAAGCATCTATTTTCATGCTCGTTCCCCTCACTTTAACGGCAATTTTCTCCATTATATTCTGTTTATTCCCGAACACGTTTTATATATTAGAGCTTGCAAAACTCGCAGTTGCAGGTTTAGGGGGCGTATAAGAGGTAAAGATGAAAATAACGATAACGATGCGGCATCTGTTTCTGATGCTTTACGTGAGCCTTTTCATAAGTGTTCTGGCGGGGATACTCGTTCAGTTGTTTTTACATCCGCATCCGCACTTCTGGTGGGAAGAAATACCTGTGTTTAGTGCAGTGTACGGTTTCGTCGGCTGCGTCATCATCATCATTGCGTCAAAAGCACTTGGACATTACTGGCTTCAGAAGGAGGAGGATTATTATGATTGAGTGGTTTCATCCCGGATTCATATACCTCTTTGGAGCTCTTTTAGTGCCACTTTTAAAGGGCAAAAAGCGACTGAAACAGGCATATATTCTTTTACTCCCTGCAATAGCATTTGTAAATCTCCTGCTTATGTCCAAGGGGGTTCTTCTCTCAGAGGGAAAAACATGGGTACTTACGTTCCTGGGCTATGAACTCACCCTCGGCAGAATAGACCGGCTGAGTATGGTATTCGCATACGTATTCGTGATTGCTTCTTTTTGCATGTTCCTCTATTCACTGCATATAAAAGAGGATTGGCAGCACGTATCTGCATTATTGTATATCGGAAGCACGTTGGGAGTGGTATTCGCCGGAGACCTCTTTACTTTGTTCTTCTTCTGGGAGATAATGGCCTGGGCATCTCTGTTTTTAATCTGGTATGGGAAGACGAAATCGGCTTTCGGTGCGGGATTCCGGTATATCCTAGTGCATTCATTCGGCGGTGTATGCCTGTTAGCCGGGGTTCTGATACACCTGCATAATGGGGGGTCTCTTGCTTTTGATTCTTTTACATGGGGCATAGGGAGCGAATATCTGGGCGCTTATCTAATATTCCTCGCGTTTATCATAAACGCGGCGGTTCCGCCCTTAGGCGCGTGGCTGGCAGATGCATATCCGGAAGCGAGTATTACGGGTGCGGTGTTTTTGACTGCGTTTACCACGAAGAGTGCGATCTACGTGCTAATAAGAGGTTTCCCTGGTGTTGACATTCTGATATGGTTGGGAGCAATAATGGCATTGTATGGGGTTGTCTTCGCGGTGCTTGAGAACGATATAAGAAGACTTCTCGCATACCACATCATTTCCCAGGTGGGATACATGGTGTGTGGTGTAGGAATGGGTCTTTTTGGCACGGCGGCGGGAGATGCCGCAGCAGAAATGGCAATAAACGGTGCGGCAGCGCATGCGTTCTGTCATATTCTGTACAAGGCGGTGCTCTTCATGGGTATGGGTGCGGTAATCGAGGTAACGGGGCGGAGAAAACTGACCGAACTGGGTGGTATCTACAAATACATGCCTATCACTTTTTGGCTTTACATGATAGGTGCATTTTCTATTTCCGGATTCCCGCTGTTCAATGGTTTCGTGAGCAAGACGATGGTCGTCCACGCATCTGCGATGTGGGGTTATCCAACTATATGGCTGATGCTCGAAGGCGCTTCCATAGGGACTTTCCTGCACACGGGTTTGAAGCTTCCGTGGGGCGTGTGGTTTGCGAGAGATACGCCGGTATGCGAGGCGAGGGAGCCGCCCAAGAACATGCTCGCTGCAATGGGCGTCACTGCGTTTTTGTGCACCCTGCTGGGTGTGTATCCAAAAATATTGTATGATATTCTTCCTTACCCTGTTGATTACGTTCCTTATGCACCGGGTCACGTGGTAGCAATGTGCCAGCTCCTTCTGTTCACTTTCGTAGCGTTCTGGCTATTAAGAGCAATGCTCCATGGCACACCCACAGTTACGCTTGACACCGACTGGTTCTATCGAATACCGGGTAAAAAGGTTATGAGGTTCTGCGAAGGCCCGCTGATGGACTTTGCGAGCTTTATGGACAGAGGAACATTGAGAATGGCGGGTTTCTTCCGCGCTCTCCCACCAAAGTCACAGACAGTTGTAGAGAATCGGATAGATAACGCGTTTCATGAGCGAGTTCCTGTTCTTTTAAACTTCGAAAATATCTATAACACAATAAAAAGAGCTAAGAATAGAGAGTTATCGTTTAATTTGATCTACATCCTTATCGCTATGCTACTTCTTCTAATATTTATATTATTTGGGGTGGTGATGAAATGATGATACCCTCTATTCTCCTTCAAACAATAGTAGTGCCGGTTATAACCGCCCTGTTCATTCTCTTGACCCGGCGCAAAACAGGGAAAAAAGCAGGATTGATCGCCGGCATAGCTCTGCTATACACTACCGTTCTTCTCTGCATAGTGGGCATCCGGGTTTATCAGGGTGCCATAATTAGTGAGGGATACGTCTGGGGGCCCTATGTGACGTTTGGTCTCTTAGCTGACGGTTTGAGTCTACCGATTGCATTGATAATAAATATAATCTGCACCGCTCTTGCATTTCACTCACTCCGTTATATGGAGCAGAGAGTAGACATAATATATGGAGAAGAGGATGCAAAGACAAAACTTAGCTATTACACCACATATTTCTGCCTATACCTCCTCGTATCCGCTGCTTTCATCGGTATTTGCTTTGCTACAAACCTCATAGTAATATATCTCTTTATAGAATTACTCGTTATTCCCTTTTACTTATTAATAAGTTACTTTGGTTATATAGAACGATTTAGAGTAGCCGTAATGTGTTTCCTGTGGGGAATCGTAGGGGGAACGTTTGTCTTATTTGCATCGGTATTAGTTTATTCCCAGATAGGTAGCTTTGAAATCTCGAAGTTGCACGCTCTTGCAGGGAATCCAATGGCTGTTTGGATTGCATTACTCATCTTTCTCGGTTTATTTATTAAGATGGCTGTATTTCCTCTTCATGTCTGGATGCCCTGGGTTGACGGAGAAGCACCCACGTGCATAGCCGGGGCGCTTACAATTTATGCGAATATAGCAGCTTATGTGATTGTCCGGGTTCTTATCTTACCTCTCTATGATGATCTCAAAGTGTTCAGCATACCTATCATGGTAATGGCTCTGATAACCATAATATATGGTGCGCTCCTCGCACTGGCTCAAGATGACGTGAAGCGACTATGTGCTTGCTCAACTATCGGTCAGATTTCATTTTCGCTCGTTGGGTTGGGAGCACTCACAATCTGGAGTATTGAAGGCGGAATCTACTACTTTATGAGCCATATCCTGGGAAAAGCCATTCTCTTCTCAACTGCGGGTATAGTAGTTTACGTAACGGGGATCAGGGATATGAAGGATATGGGCGGGCTTATACGTAAGATGCCAATAACCGCTACACTATGGATAACAGGCGCAGTAATACTCACTGGTGTCCCGCTCTCAAGTGGTTTTACAGGGAAATGGATACTGTTTACAGGTGTTTTCGGTGCTTATCACGCTTCCACAGGACTGGTAATTGCAATTTTGGGTATCTTAGCAACTATATTAACGGCTGCATATACCTTCTGGGCTGCGAAGAGAATATTCTTTGGCCCTTTAAAGCCCGACTTAGCAAATGATTCCAGGATCAGGGACCCTCCCTTATCGATGAGTATTCCTCTCATCATCCTGGCAGTTATTTCTATCATCATAGGTCTGTATCCTGAACCACTCATGGACCTCCTTCACTCTGTCATAGGTTTATTATGATGGGGGCAAATACCGAAATATTTATAAATCATAAGTATAAAAAGAGGTAAAAGAAGATGGAAAGAACATTCAGCGGTGCGATGAAATGTTTTATTAGATGCCCGGCATGCACAATTAGACTCATCCGTAATTTTGGGTCGTGTGACCCCGAGACGTTGGAATTATTAAGGGAAGTTTGCCCTGATATAGAAGAGGAAAGTATAGGTTATTACTTCGGTCTTTTCATGGGTGCTGTCTTTGTCGCTCTTTGTGTGATGGCATACGTATTTTTTTACGCGCTTAGAGCCGTTTGGGAAGAAGTGCTTTTCATACCTTGAAATCAAAAAATCGAAAGGCTTTTTTATTATATATCTCTTCTAAAGGAACATGAATAACAAAATACCACCTGAATTGGAAAAGGCGTTATCAGCAGGGATTGGTTATTCGCTACTGCTAAAGGGGGAGCCGGGAACGGGGAAGACGATGCTTGCATTTGAGCTGCTCAACGAGTTCGGGGGCGATAATGCGGTATATCTCTCTTCGCGGGTTTCCGTTCCCGCTCTTTTCAAACAATTTCCATGGCTGGAAGAACGTACCGGATTCCATGTGATAGATGCAACCCAGTTGTATTTCTCATCAAAAGCGTTTCTAAAGCCGCGCTCTTTCTCTGACCTTCTGCACACGAAATTGGGTGAGGAGGGAAAGCCCGCGATTCTCGTGATTGATAGCTGGGAAGCGATAATGTCGGGTGGGAAAGAGGAGAAGAGGGAAGAGCTGGAAAAGGTGCTAACCGACCTGGTAAGGAGTTATGCAACGGAATACAAGATGAATTTGATACTTATATCAGAAACAACCGAGACCGAGCTGCTCGATTATATCGTTGATGGAATAATAGAGATGAGAAACGTAACCTTACATCAGCGGAGGGCACGGGAAATATTACTAAAGAAGCTAAGAGGTATTAGAATAGACCAGCACAAATACGGGTTTACCCTGGATGGTGGTAGATTCAAGTATTTCGGGCCTTTCCGGGGGAGGAAAATAGAGAAACCGAGAAGAGTAGAGATTGTGCCTAATACGCCTACACATATATCTACGGGTTGTGTGGAGATAGATACGATTCTGACAGGCGGATTAAGCAAGGGAAGCACCACGATAGTAGAATATGGAGATGATTTATCCTTCTTAGGATACACATCCCTCCTCGCTCACATGATTATAAACAGTATACAGCAAGGGATTCATTGCGTGATAATTCCTAATAGTGGCTGGGATGAGCGGCGGTTAAGAAGGGGGATATTGCCCTTTGTGAAGGAAGAGGATTATATGAAGTATCTCACCGTCTTTGAGATACGAAGGGAGAAGGGAGGAGGGAAAAAGGAGAAGGGAGAAGAGAGAGAGAACGTGAAAGTGTTGAAAGGGGAATCAATGGATGAAGATTTCCCTATATTTACTGATTTCATTTCCAAGTTAGAACCCCCGGTCATGGCTATTATCGGAACGGATTTGTTAGAGTATCAATATCAGTTGAAAATGATGGGACATCTTGATAGAATGGCGGAGTTATTCTCATATTGGGTGATGGAATTAAGAGAAGCGGGAAATGTAGCAGTATTTGGAATGCCTGCTGGAGGTGTCTTAGGCACCGAGCTGCGTCACATGGTTACCAATCGGTTTGATCTGTCTGTGCTTGATAGGGCGGTAGTCCTTTATTGCGACCGCCCGGATACCAAGTTACATTGCCTGGAGAATGTCATCACCGAAGACATGCTTAAATTGAAGCTCA
>JAOZPO010000101.1 GCA_029932715.1 Halobacteria archaeon
ATTATACCTCTACGTCTAAGCTGCTCAACAAATTCCGCCTCGTCCGCTACGCGGGGAAAGAGATAAAATGCACCTCTCGGAACAGGAATGTCCATACCAAGATCATGAAACGCAGCAACAGCGAAGTCTCTTCTCCTTTTAAACTCACGTATCATTTCGGCTACGCATTCCTGTGGTCCTGTAATAGCAGCCAGGGCCGCTTTCTGCGATATGGAAGATGCGCACGCCTGAATATACTGATGTATCTTCAACATTTGTTCCACGTACTCCTCACGGGCTGCGAGATAGCCCAAGCGAAATCCGGTCATTGCGTATGCCTTCGAGACTGCATTTACCGTGATTACCTCATCCGAGAATGTTGCAGGGCTTACGTGCTTCGCCCCGTCATATATGTGATATTCATAGACTTCATCGGAGATGATGGTTATGTGGTGATCGCAGGCGAGCTCAGCAACCGCTTTCAGCTTCGTCTCGCTTTCCACACTACCCGTAGGATTCGCAGGCGAATTTATGATGACCGCTTTTGTCTTTGCCGTGATCAGTTCCTTCAGCGCTTCTATGGACATTGTAAGGTCTTCGTTCAGCGGAACGCCAATTGGTTTGCCCTCGGCCAACTGCGTCAGTGCCGCATAGGAGACAAAGCAGGGGTTCGGCATCAGTACCTCGTCTCCTTTCTCCACTACCGAATGGATAGCGATGTGTAAAGCTTCGCTCGCACCGGAGGTCACTATTATCTCTTCTGGACTAACAGAGAAGTTGTTATCACGCAGGAACTTATTGCTTACTGCTGCCCGCAGTTCTGCCATGCCTTTGTTGAATGTGTAACTGGTGAATCCTGATTTTAGCGCTTGTACCGCAGCGGCTTTTATATGTTCCGGCGTATCAAAATCAGGTTCACCAAGTCCAAGGTTGATGTAATCACCGGACAAAGCCTCAAATGCCTTCCTTATACCCGAAATTTCTATGTCCGCTATGCGACGTGCGAATTTGATTGCCATTTCTAATTAGAAATAGAAATCCTTTACATACTCAGGCCTCCTTGTCAAGAGGTCACGAATACTTACAATACCAATAACTACACCATTCTCTACTACCGGTAGCCTTTTTATGCGCTTACGCACGGCGTACTCGCATGCCTCTTCTTCTGTCGCTTCTGGCTCGATGGAGATAAGAGGAAAAGACATTATCTCTTTTACTTTTACTTCGCTTGCTCTTCTGTCTCTCAATAGAACTTTTAATGCTATATCCCGCTCAGTAATGATTCCTGCGGGTTTGCCTTTCGATGTTATCACTACACTCCCTATACCTAACTCCTCCATATCTTCCGCTATTTTCGTGACCGCAGTGTCCTCATCTTCTGTGATAATTGGCCGAGTCATTATCTCTCTAACTTTCATCTTTCTCTTCACACCTATTCTATTACATTAACAATGATAAAAAATAAAACAGACTTAAACACTCACCCATATATAACTTCTCACTGATAATGGCAGAACGCCAAAAAGTCATGTAAACTCGAATGGGCAGTATAAGAAAAGAAAAGAAGAATTAAGTGAAGGAGAACCTATTGTAATCCGCGCATATAACGATGCTCCACGTATTTCTTCAATTTGTATGCACAGACGGTAATTACTTTTCCCGCGAAATATATTACCGCTTTATTCTCACCGAGCGATATAAAAGCTCTTGGATTCTGTACCGTGTTCTTTGGTCTGTATCTCTTCAACTTTTCGCCCTTTATCGCCCTTATTAAATTGCCCGCGGCTACTTTACCCTGCCTTTCCGCCTCCTCCACGTTCTGCCCTGACCGAGCCCCGTCACGCTCAAAATAAATTGTATCTCCCACTGCAAATGTCCCCTTCTGCCCCGGTACACGAAGGTTGGAATCCACATGTAACCAGCCTTTTGTCTTTGGAAGCGCGAGTTTCTGCACCAGGCTGTTTGGTCTTATTCCCGCAGTCCAGATAATAATATCGTATGGGATTTTCTCTCCGTCGGTGAATAAAATTGCATCGGCGCCTACTTCCTGTACCGCCGTTTCTGTCGCTATCTCAACACCTCTACCAGAAAGGCTATTTCGTACAGAGTTAGCTAAATTCCGGTGTGAAAAAGCGGGTAAAACCATTGGCATCATTTCCACGAGGTAGATTCTCGCTGCTGCTGCTCTCTTCTTAAAGTAATCAAGCAATTCACCGGCAACTTCTACTCCTGTCAGCCCAGCACCAATAACAGCTACGCTAGATTCCTCTATACTATCGAGCTTATCAAGTGCTTCTCTTGTTCTCAGTGCCCCTTCCATGGTATTGACGGAGTATGAATACTCTTCCGCACCGGGAATACCAAAAAAAGTCTGCTCCGCACCTACTGCCAGCACGAGATAGTCATACGAGATTTCCGATGTACTAATCTTCACTGTTTTAGCTATGAAGTCAATATCCACAACTTCTGCATTTATGTATTCTGCATTTATGCTCGTGGCGAATTTGTTTAAATCCACAGATATGTCGTCAGGTGTAACTTTTCCACTTAATATCTCCGGGAGTGCCGCCAGATATTCGAATCGCGTTCGCCGATCGATAGCGCAAATCTCGAGCTCTTTTGAACGTTTTCGTAACGTCTTTGCAACTTCCAGGCCGGCAAAGCCACAGCCTAATATGAGTACTTTCATGCTGATCGTTTCAACGGCTTATGTAATGGTATCCTGAGAGTTCTATTTAGCGCATGAGGCAAGCGATTCTTTCCTTCTATGTCAATGGTATATACTGATCTAATAAGAGGTGGCATCATTTTAATCGGTTGTATAGGCGGTTTACTATATTAGTTTTATAAAATAAGCATCTATTCGTTATTTACCTAACTACAAACATGAGGACAATTCATGACCAAACATAGCTTCTTCGGCGAATTATACGTGCTAAAGATAGGAGGCAGCGTATTAACAGATAAAGCAACGGAGAGAATAGCGCGAACAAGTACGCTAAAGCGAATATCAGAAGAAATCGCGATTGCACAGCCGCGCAATTTAATCCTTATACACGGTGCTGGATCGTTCGGGCATCCACAGGCGAAAATGTATCTTGTGAGTCGAGAGATAAAAGATGCGTTAATCACGCACGAAACGGTAAAAAAGCTGAACATGATGATGGTGTCTGCCCTGACTGATCGCGGACTGAAGGCAATACCATTGCACCCACTCAGTGCAGTAGTCTCAAAAGGAGGGGAAATAGAATATAAACTAAAAGATCAGATAGAATTGGCATTAAAGCAGGGAATAATACCTGTTTTGCATGGCGATATCATATTAGACGCGAGGGGGGGGTTTTCTATACTTAGTGGCGATCAACTGGTAGTATATGCAGCTAAGGAGTTCAAAGCGAGCAGAGTCGGTGTCGGCACGGATGTAGATGGCGTTTTAGACGATACCGGGGTAGTGATACGGGAATTAACGGCTTCGGATGTGGCGAAGCGGAATATAACAGGCTCGGAGCATGTGGACGTGACTGGAGGTATGAAAGAGAAAGTGGATTTGTTGGTGCAGCTCGCGGCACGGTATAAAATCCCGGCTGTTCTTTTTAACGCCACGAAAGAGTCGAATGTCGTTAAATTTCTGCGGGGTGATGGTCTGCTCGGCACGGTGATAACAGGGCGCCTCAGGAGACGAGAAAAGGTCAAAAATACTGATACGATTCAATAAACGGCTATTGATTATACATATTCAACCAACCGTTCGTGTAACTTAACCATAGCCAACGTATCCTGCTTGCAATACTCCAGAAGCTGCTTGGTCCTGGTTCAGGCGTGGCAGGTTGAATATATGGTTGGCAATGCCTTTTCCGGTGCAGCCTTTGAACCGTTCTTGGCAGTTAGGAATTACCCTATGATTTCACTAAGTTATGGTTTATAAATAACAAACGAATACTATGCATGCTTATTATGCAAGTTCCCATTCGTGCTTCATTAGCTGACATAGAAGAATACAAACCAGGTAGATTAGTAAAAGGAGCGATAAAGCTGAGTTCAAACGAGAATCCGCTGGGACCCAGTCCGAAAGTGCAAACAGAAATATTAAATAGCATAAAAAGCGGGAAATTGAACCTGAGCGTGTATCCATGGGAAAGAGACGAAGAAAGACTTAAAGAAGAGATTGCGGAATATACAGGTATGGAAAGAGATAACATCGTCATAGGTGCGGGCATAGACGGCGTTCTTGACACACTTGTCAAGATTTTTATTGCAGAGGGTGATGAAGCGATAATACCTGTGCCAACTTTCTCGCTATACGAGTCGCAGGTGAAAATAGCGGGTGGTAAACCAGTGTACACAACGCGAGAAAGCGATTTCAGCATATCCGTTGATGATTTAATCGCGGCATCAGGGGAAAAAACGCGATTGATCTTTATCGCATCACCTAACAACCCAACAGGCAATTGCATGTCAGAGTCGGAAGTACGAGAGATAGCGCAATCAGTTCCTGATGCTATGGTCATCATAGACGAAGCGTATGTGGAATTTGCCGAATCCTCGTTGGAGAAGCAGATAGAAGAAAATGCAAATGTGCTTGTATTGAGGACGTTATCGAAGGCGTTCGGGCTTGCGGGGCTGCGGGTTGGCTACGCAATAGTCCCAAAATGGCTTACAAAGATATATAAAAAAGTTTCAATGCCATTTACCGTTAACAGCATCGCGCTAATAGCGGCGATGACTGCATTGAGCGACAAAGAGCATCTGCGTAGAACAGTGGAGCTGGTGAGACGCGGACGTAACTACTTAAGGGCAAACATGCACCTGAAAGTGTATCCATCGCAAGCCAATTTCGTACTTCTGGATGTAGCACCTGCGAAATCATCTGAGGTGTATAATGCACTGCTGAATAAGGGTATAGTAGTAAGAGATTGCTCTTCTTTTAGAGGTGCTGGCAACTCGCTCATACGGATTAGTATTGGAACCCCGGAGCAGAATGAGAAGGTGGTTGAGGCTTTTATACCCAGCACCGGCAATCGCTTTTTATCGTTATAGTCTTAGAGCATATTTATTTCCGCCACCCTTTAGTTCGAGATTACATTTTCAATATCTCATGTGGTTCCTTAGAATCTCTGATGTGTGTATCCTGTTTTTTTAGCGGCTTAAAAAGCCCAAATTTTTCTATTTCCTTCTTCTCCATTTTCAAAGGTACGAAGGCAATTTCTTCGCTAACTGATGAACTATTATCGTTTATATAACCAACTGCGTCTGTAACATCGATTAGTTGAGATGCTGAAGTTATTCCAGCAGTTCCTCCCTCAGGATATTCAATAATGTCTTCCTCCGGCATTTTCCCTTACCCCCTATTAACATGATTATTAACAGGTACGAGATCGCCTTCGCTACCATCCTGTTCGCCATCACCTGATAACCACCGATTTGATATTCCCACACCGCTTTTGAAACGCCCTCGAAAT
>JAOZPO010000102.1 GCA_029932715.1 Halobacteria archaeon
ACATAAATTCGGCGTTTCCCGCGCTATCTCATCGAACATATCCACGTTAATATCAACACCCGCTTCTTGGGCTATCGCAGGGATATGCAAAACGGCATTTGTCGAGCCGCCCATCGCCATATCTACCCGTATCGCATTCTCAAATGCGTTTTTTGTCATTATATCCCCCGGCTTGATATCTTCTTTTACCAGTGCCACGATCCTTTTGCCTGTTTCATACGCCTGTTTCTTCTTCTCCGGGTCTATCGCTAAGGTCGTTGCGCATTTCGCCAGTGACATGCCCAGTACCTCCGTAGCAACCGCCATCGTATTTGCCGTAAATAATCCTACACAAGAACCTGCACCGCAAGCCAGAACTGGCAGCATCTTCCGCGCTTCTTCTTCGTTTATCATGCCGCCTTTTACCTGACCCACAATACCAAAGCCTTCAATTGGATGATGCTTCTTGCCCCCCACCACGTTGGCTTTCATTGGGCCTCCAGTAAGCATAATCGCCGGTATGTTAAGCCGTCCAGCAGCCATTAACATTCCCGGCGTGATTTTGTCACAGTTCGTCACGCCAACCCAGCCGTCTAAAGAATGTGAAAGAGTCATTATCTCAATGTTATCCGCAATATGTTCCCTGCTTGGGAGTGATAGCCGCATCTCCACAAACATCGCAACACCGTCACAAACACCCGGCACGCCCCATTCTAAAGGAACGCCGCCTGCATCTCTAATCCCGCGCTTTATCTCTTGCGTTAGTTCGTTCAGGTGAATATGTCCAGGAATGATGTTATTGTACGAATTTGCAACGCCAATAAAAGGTTTATCCAGGTCAAAATCTTCTCTTTTTAGTCCCGCGGACATCAATAAAGCTCTATGCGGTAAGGTCTCTATGTCCTCTTTTAATATGTCTGAACGCATGGTCATCACAAGAGTTACTAATAATATTTGTATTACTTAAATAAATGTACGTATTCGTTCGCATTATCATTCCCGATCTGCAACCTTTTCTTCCGTCTCTTCTTCTTCCATTAATTCCGCATATCGTTCCACGAATTTAGCGCTGGGTTGTTGTGTCTGATAAACCCATTTCGTACTCTTAGGTCTCGCTTTTACTGCCTCTTCTGTCCTCGTGTGTTCTAAAGTTTGAGCTCCTTGGCTTTTTTTCGATAACACCGTAACCTCTGAGAGTAGTCGCATAACCGCTGCGGTAACGTTTTCGTCCTCTTCCACGTCTCTCTCGACTGTTATGGTCTTATCCTCCATAGGAAATGATACTTTTACTTTTGTTGTCATGAGTGTGTTAAAAAAGAAAGAGCCATTGTTTCATTTCTTTGTAAACAATTTCCTTATCTCTGCACCAACGGTTTCAACCTGATGTCTGCCTATCTCTTCTCTACTCGCTTTTAAGAACGGAATGCCTTTTTTGTACTCTTCTATCCACTCCTCTGCGAATTCGCCGTTCTCCACTCTTTTCAACGTTTCTCTCATCTTCTCCTTTACTTCGGGTCCGATTATCTTATGCCCTACTGACCACATGCCGTACTCTGCGGTATTGGATATAACTTCCGCCATCCTCTTTATTCCTCCCTGCCATACCAAATCAACAATGAGCTTCATCTCGTGCACACACTCGAAATACGCCATCTCCGGTGGATAGCCCGCTTCTACCAGTACTTCAAACCCATTCTTCATTAATTCCACCAGACCGCCGCATAGCACACACTGCTCACCAAATAAATCCTCATACGTCTCCTGTTCAAACGTGCATTCTAAGATACCCGCTTTTGTCCAGTGCATTGCCTTTGTCATTGCCAGCGCCAGTTCACGTGCATTACCCGAAGAGTTCTGTTTCACAGCAACGAGACCAGGTACGCCAAAACCTTCTAAGTACGATTTTCGCTCCTCGGTTCCCGGCGCCTTTGGTGCTACCATAATCACATCCACACCCTCTGGCGGAACGATCCTTTTGAAGCAGATATTAAAGCCATGTGAGAAGCTTAATGCCTTACCCTTCCCCATATATCGCTCAATCTGCTCTTTATACACATCTGGCTGAACCTCATCAGGAAGCAGGACATGAACGATATCAGCCTTTTCCGCCGCTTTCTCTATTGGCAATACAACAAAACCGTCCGCTTTTGCCTCTCTCCAGCTCTTACCTCCTTCTCTTACACCCACAACTACATCTATCCCTGAATCTTTCAAGCAGCTTGCCTGCGCATTTCCTTGTGCTCCATACCCTATTACTGCTATTGTCTTGTCTTTTAGAATGCTATCATCTATATCTTCATCATGTAGTATTTCCATGCTATCTTCATCCTTCCCCTATGTTTGTTTATGTAAACCTAATTTTAAATATATATAAAGCTTGCTTTTCCATTCTAAAAGTTAGCAATATCTGTTACACTCACCCTGCGGTCTTGTCCGCATAGCCGGTGCATTCAATATACGTAAATGCTTTTTATTTGCCATGAACAATTTAAAAGCAAGATGACCGGAATAAGCAGGGATGTTTACACTGCAAAAGACCCAAAAACTATTTTAAACTCTGTATTCCACTACCACTCTTTTCGCTCAAAGCAGAAAGAGATAATAGACAGTGTTTTAGCTGGAAGGAACACTTTAGCCATTTTACCCACGGGCGCGGGCAAATCGCTATGCTTCCAAATACCGGCATTTGCTTTTGACGGCTTAACCATAGTTGTAAGCCCGTTAATAGCATTAATGAAAGACCAGGTGGACAACTTGCGTAAGAAAGGAGTTCGTGAAGTTGTGTATATCAATTCCATGCAAAAGAGAAGCACAAAAGAGCGCATATATAAGTTATTGCGAGATGCGAAGTTGAAGATGTTGTACGTCGCACCTGAGACATTCGTGGATAACAAATTGATGAGTATTTTAAAGACATGCAATATCAGTTTAATCGCGATTGACGAAGTGCATTGCATCTCTATTTGGGGTCATAACTTCAGACCAGATTATTTACGGCTGCGAAGGGTGATAAAGACATTGAACACACCACCCGTACTCGGATTAACCGCAACAGCAACGGAAACAGTAGAAGAGGACATGCAAAAGCAACTGGGCATCCAGTGCAATGTCTTTAAAGACAGTTTCGACCGAAAGAATCTGCTATTTTCCGTAATACCGGTGGAAACAGTCAGTAAAAAGGAAGAACTGCTGAAGACGCTGTTAGAACGGTTCCCTGGCTCTGCCATCGTTTATGTCAATTTCACGAGAACCGCAGAAGTAGTGGCGAATTATTTAGTCAAAGCAGGCTTTAGCGCATCGCATTATCACGGTCAGATAGCGGATAAAGAAGAGAGAAGGAGAATTCAGAATGATTTTATAAGTGGGCGAACAAGAATCGTAGTTGCTACTAATGCCTTTGGCATGGGCATTGATAAAGAAGACATAAGGGCAATAATTCATTACAATATACCGAAATCGCTTGAAAACTATTATCAGGAGGTGGGACGTGCGGGACGAGATGGAAAGCAGGCGAATTGCATATTACTTTATTCACAAGCGGACGAATTTAAGCTGCGTAAGTTGATTCAGCACAGTACGCCATCGAATGTACAAATCAAAGCGGTACTTGATTTGTTGATGCGTAATGATGGTGAATTGATTTACGTAAATGTCAAGAGAGTAGCAAACGATTTGAAGCTGGACGAAGTGCCCATCAGGCTACTTTTGCATCATCTTGAGCGTATGGGTGCGCTAAAAACGTACTTCCGGGTCTTCCTGCGTGCAGTAGTAAATGTGCTAAATGACGATCTTAAATCGCTGAAATATCCGCGGGAGGCAGAAATGATATACAATAATGCGTATTTCAAGTCCTCTTTGAACAGGTGGATGGATCTGGATAAGTTGAGCAAATCTGTCCAGATTTCCGTTCCACGGATAAATAACGTATTGCGCGAGTTGAAAACCGCGGGGAGAATAGAACTTGTGGAATGGGATTTCTGCACGCCGGTCAGGGTCTATGCGAGCATAAAGGATGTTGATATGGTTGTGTTACTAGAAATCTTCTGGCGATTAGAAGAGAGCGGCATGAGAAAGATAAACAAGGTAGTGGAATATGTAGATAGCACCGAATGCAAAAGGAAGTTTATATTGAATTATTTTGGTGAAGAGCATAATGGGAACTGTAATGCGTGCAGCGTTTGTAATCCGTCTTTGATCGAGTTGTCAGACCAAAACGTCAGCTCGGCGGAAAGCGCTATAAATTTGCCGTTGCCTTCGAGAAAGGTGATTAGCGAAAATATGCGCGTGCTTGATGAGTTGAAGAGGTGGCGTAAGAACATTGCTTCTGAAAATAACATCCCTGCATATTACATCTTTCATGATAGTACGTTAATTGAGATATCGAATCAATTACCGAAGACAAATCATGAATTGCGAAATATAAAAGGAATTGGAGCGGGGAAGATGGAATCGTATGGAAAGGAGATACTGCAAATCATACATAAGTCGTGCGGGAAAAAGCAGTGATGGCTTCGCAACTGTAATTCATGATGCTGATTTATTAAATACGCGCTAGCTAACTTAGTTTTGGATGATCTCACGAAGCGGGAAACAGTCTATGAACTCCATATCGTCGTTGCCCTCTTCGTTATGTGCTATGATCTCCCTATCTGTGTTGGGTACATCCTCTCTCCTCTGATTAGCGGTATCCGTAGTAACGGAAACTACCTTGTATCGCCTGCCCGCTCTGCTCCCTTTTCGCGTTAAAATACCGTCAGAATACATGTCGGCAAGGTATGTGGACATCGTGCTGAGCTTTACATTATCATCATAAGCGCCTTCGTATATTCGCCTCAACTCTGAAGTAGTGAACCAGTCTGTTGGTGCCCTTTCATCATAGCGCAAGAAAAACGCCAATCTCTCCTTTATCGTAAGGTCTTCATTTTTAATATCGTAAGATTCAGCAGCCGAAGGCGAAGGGATCTGGTCTTCCAGGAACTTTACTATGTCCTTAATCGTCTTATATCTAAACGTTTCGTTCACCGACTCACCTTCACGCTCCATTGAAGTCCTCATTCCTTCTTCGTCCTGAATTTCCACTCGCACTCGCACCCGCTATCCGCCCCTTCTCCCTTTCACTTATTCACTGAATAGATGAAACATAGTTTGAGGTTATATATAAAGGATTATGTAAACGCAAGAGAAATCTCGCCCATTTCCTGTGGAGCGAAGAGATGAATACGTGAATACCGTTAATCATATAAACCATAAGAAAAAAAAGCATCCGTTTCAGAAAGAAAGCTTTAACAAAGAAATATTATGCTTTCTATACAATTAAGTAACGGAGAATATAGCGAAATTGACAGCGAAAAGAGATTACTACGATATTTTGGGTGTGGACAAGGGAGTATCACAGCAGGATATAAAGCGTGCTTATC
>JAOZPO010000103.1:0-5130 GCA_029932715.1 Halobacteria archaeon
TGGTCAGAGTAGGAAGAGCTAAAAGGAAGAGCTAAAAGGAAGAGCTAAAAGGAAGAGCTAAATTATGTGATATTATCCATACATGTATTGAGAAGTATCCGCTCCTATTCCATCACCTTTATATACCGCATCTTTCTCTCTTTGTTGTTTTATTCTCTCTTCTACGCCTTCCGCACTCTCTTTGAACATCGTTTCTATCTTCTCCGTCTTTAACTCTAACCCGGACATCTTCTTAAATGCTCTAAGTGCTCCGGCACATGCCCTCAAGTCCTCTGGATATTTGCCCACGCCAAGAATAGAATAACTTTCAATCCCATGTTTAGCAGCGAAACCAGGAAGAAGCCCAGTTCTACGAATAATCGAATACCTGCCAATGTTCTTTCTCGTCATTTTCTCTGTCCCTGGGGGGACTTCCTTCTTCGTGCCTTCAAAGAATCCCAGATAGGCTTCTATTCCCGATTCTGTATTCCGGAACGGCTCTTGAGACGGCATAATCACACCTACCGTATATAACTCTTTAACACTCAACTCTTTTGCGATCAGAGCCACGTTCTCTGCATGTTTATACGTCGCTTTTGGTATATATTCAGCCTCAATATATTTACCTACATAACAGAATAAGTTTTTTTCCTCACTGTACCAAATCTCGTCATGCGGGATCTCAAATTCCGCCTCCCGTGCTTCTACAATAGGGGGAAAGTTATAAGAATACAAATTCAGTATCTCCTCAGAATCTTTTAACAGCTCCTTCAGATGATACGGTATGATATTACCCAGCGGTGGAAAGCCAGCAATTAAAATATTATTGCAATTCTTTATCTTTGCTTTGAACTCCGTCTCCTCCACAGTCCAGTAAAGCGTGAAATCTTCAATTGTAAAACTCCCGTCCACACTCCCTTCCGCTTTTGTTGTTCCCATTTCTCAATCTCGCACCACTATTCCATTAGTCCCGATTACTTTGTTTTACGCTTTCCCTTTTGCAATGATGAATACACACTCGATTTTAACGCATTGATTCATTAAGAAACAATATAGCATATAAACATATTTATCACGGATTGACAAAATGAGAGAGGAAAGGCATGATGTTATAGTAGTAGGAGCAGGCCCCGCGGGCAGCGTAACCGCAAGAGTCGCAGCGGAGCATGGATTAGATACCCTTTTGATAGATAGGAATCTGGAGATAGGTGTGCCGGTGAAATGTGCGGAAGGCGTGAGTAAAGAGATAGAGGAACTTGTTACACTGGACAAGAAATGGGTGTGCGCAGAGGCGAAAGGCGCGAATATTTACAGTCCCGACGGTACGAAAGTGGTCATGGCTACGGAAACGATGGAAGAAGTGGGATATGTGCTCGAACGCCGAATATTTGACAAGTTCCTTGCAAGTGAAGCAGCGAGAGCTGGTGCGCAGGTAAGGGTAAGAACAGAAGCGTACGATATTATCAAAGAAGACGGATATGCAAAAGGCGTTTATGCTCGTGGTATGGAAGAGAATACACGCATTCATGCACAGGTCGTGGTTGGTGCAGATGGCGTAGAATCAAGAGCCGGCAGATGGGCTGGTATTGACACGCGGCTGCCTCCTTCTGAGGTATCTACATGTGCTGAGTTTCTTATGTGTGGTATAGAACTGGATAGTAATTTTTCTGAGTTCTTCCTGGGCAGTAAAATAGCACCAAAAGGCTATGCATGGGTATTTCCAAAAGGGGGCGATTGTGCAAACGTGGGTCTTGGGATATGTGGCGATGTTTCTAATGAAAAGCACCATGCAATTGATTATTTGCATGCTTTTGTACGTAATAAGTTCCCGGAAGGCAAAGTAATAGCAGAGATGTATGGTGCTGTACCGCTTAGCGGACCGTTAAATGAAAGCGTAGCAGATGGGCTTATTCTGGTTGGTGACGCGGCGAGACATGTCAATCCACTGACTGGCGGTGGTATTACGTATGCAATGCGCGCAGGCGAGATAGCAGGTGACGTAATAGCGAAGGCAATACAGGAGAATGATTATTCAAAGAAGAGATTGAAGGAATACGAGAGCAGATGTAAAGACAAATTTGGCAAAAGGCTGAATACTGGTTTGAAAGCAAAGAAGTTCTTCTTCGAGCTCTCGGATAAAGACCTGAATACGCTCGCTCATTCGTTAGAAGGAGTAAAGATAACGGAACTCACGCCATGGGCACTGCTGAAGGAATTGATAAAGAGGAATCCGAAGAGGCTGTTTGGACTGGCGAAAATGCTGTTTTAATCTTGTCTTTACAAAAAAAAAGTACTTTTATACCACAAGATTAAGTATTTATTACTAGTGTAGACAAAAATGGCAAAACGAGGCTTACAATATTTCACGCTTTCTGAGATAGAACCCCGCATCTGGTTCATGCTAACAGGCTGTAACTTCCGCTGTAAAGGTTGCTTCCGCCCAGCACGCGATGGAGGGGGGACCCTGCTCAGCGTTGAAGAGACGCTGGAACGTGCAGAACAGGCTTGTCTCAAACATTATGGGCAACTTCCCAGCAAAGCGATGATTACTGGTGGTGAACCCACGCTTGATAGGGACTATCTCCTGGGGCTTGTTAGAGGCTTGAATGCGAAAGGTTTTAAAGAGATTATCCTGATGTCCAATGGTTACGAGATAGGTAGGTACGATAATTATGCTTCTGAGTTGGTAGATGCAGGCGTAACCGAGGCGCATATAGACGTTAAAGCGTTCTCAGAGGATATTCATATAGAGTACACCGGGAAATCGAATAAACCGGTGTTGGATGCCGTGAGACGATTAGATGAGACAGGAATAGAACTGCTGATTCAGACGGTTTATATGCCTAATATCGTGGCTGATAAGGAGATAGAGCGAATAGCCAGGTTCCTTTCGTCCGTAGACAATGCGATAAAATACAGGATAAATCCGTTTACGCCCACATTTGCGTTTGAAGCTGTGACACGGCGCCCAACCATAGAAGAGATGGAGTTAGCTTACAAACTCGCGTACCGGTACCTCCCCAACGCGATAATAAGCCGGAGTTGTTATCGTGAATATCCCACACCACCTGCACAAGAGACGTGGATAACCGTTTATCCTGACCTTACATACAAGAGGAGAAGCATAAAAGACCAGGAAGAGGATAGGATCGCGTGGCTCAGTCGGGCAAAAGCGATACCAAAAGAGGAGCTGATTCCTGCACTTAATCGCGCTGACGTGGGCTACATTCAGGAGCTGACGGAGGCAATAACGAAATATTCACCTGCTCTTTCTGCTTCAAATAGGAATCAACGACAGACAAAAAGGCGTTAAATGAGGCTGGTTAAATACAATTGGAACCCAAAGAGGATTTAACTACCATCAACACATTAACTTACAATCCATTTAAAACCCGTTCCCAATAATCTGCAACCTTCTCCGCCTTCTCGGCTGCTATTCCTGTGTATTTCTCCGCATCAAAAGTCATAGCCCGCTGCTCCTGCGTGAACCGTTTCATATACGACAGAACCTCTTCATCATCCTCTGCCTCGATGAGTTCCCGTAACGATTTATTCTCATTATAAGCCTGAAAAGTCTTCTTTCGTACGTATTCATGTGCATCTGGATGCCCGTAATAAGACAGGAGTATGTACAAAGGCTCTGCAATGATAGTATCCTCAGAACTCGCAAAATTCGCACGCATCTTTGTCTTATTTACCACTAACCGCTCGGAACTGCGGGTCAGTCGTGTCACACAGTGATCAAAAACCATAAGCAACTCTGGTATGTACCTCTGTGATGCCGAGTTCGTCAGGTCGCGCTGGTGCTCGGAGATCTGGTCGAGGTGCATAGTGACTATTTGAGGCATGAATTTCTTCCACAGGCTCTTCACACCCTCGAAAGTAATCGGGTTCCTCTTATGCGGCATCGTGGACGAGCCTACCTGCCCTTCCGTTACTCGTTCCATCACTTCCCCTATCTCAGTACGTTGAAGGTGTCGCATATCGTCACAGAAATTGGCTAATATCGAAAAGCTGGTTATGACTGAATGAATGAAATCCGACATGGGTTCCGGTGGGACAATCTGCGTGGAGATCGCCGCGGGTTTCATCTCAAGCAGCGTCAGCACATCACGTTCAAACTCCTCCGGGTCGTTGAAAACCAAAGCCGTTGCGTTATACGCACCCACGGCACCCGAAAGTTGTCCGCGAAGTTTATCACTTGCGTCTCGTACTTTTAATATCTGCGAGCCCCATCGGTTCACGTACTGTGCAATTGCGAATCCGAATGTAATGGGTTCCGCATGTTGACCATGAGTGCGACCCATTTGTAACGTGTCCTTTTCTCGGCGTGTCAGGTCTATCCAGGCTCGTTCCAAGGCGATCATATCTGGTATAATGACTTTATTCACGGCGTCTTTGTACCTGAGCGCATTCGCGGTCTCCACTATGTCGTAGGATGTGGCACAGAGATGCACGAATGGTTTCGCATCTGTGCTCACTCTGCTCTTTATTACATTAACCAGCGCTCGAATGTCGTGTTTCGTACGCTGCTCCTCGTCATAGACTTCCGCTGCTCTTACTTTCGATGCCGATTGCTCTATCTCTGCGCATAAATTGTCGTGTAAAATGCCTTTGTTCGTGAAGCCGCGGGCAATTGCTGCTTCTACTTCGGCTTTATAGTGTACAAACGCTTCTTCTGATAGATAGTCGCTTAGTGCTGCCACAACATACCGGTAGTCAGTAGGCGAGAATGTCGAGAAGTCTATCTTTTGTTCCATCGTTGTTTTCTTTGGCACTATCTAACTGAAGACCATGTGATATTTAAATTATTATCCTTCTTTTGCTTTGCTACTAAATCAAATTTCGATTGGTCTTTGATCAGTACAAAACTGCATATAAACGTGGATAAAAGGCTTCGGTGCTTCATCCAAATTTGCTAATGCAAACTTCTTTTATCCGCAAAACCTTATACAACGTTTGTATCAGTCATGGATGCGATCCAGAAGTCAAAAGAGAGAGGCGGATGGAACGGTGGGTTACTTAACCGGACACGCATGTGTGTAATCTTGTGGTGGAAGGGTCTTTGTCATTCGTAGGGTTATCCTGACTGGTTTGCAGACATTTCGAGCTTTCAGCCATTAAGTCACCAAGATATAACTACACTGCCAA
>JAOZPO010000103.1:5140-5374 GCA_029932715.1 Halobacteria archaeon
CAATGGTGGGACTTGCACCCACAAGACCAACAGATAGCTTCGCTGCACTGGCTCGATCCATTCAATTGCGTTGTTGCAGCCCCCTGGCTTCAGCCTGTTACCAGACAGGATGCAGGGTTCAGTTCTGATGTGACGGCTAACCTCAGGTTGGATTTCCACCAACTGGCTATTATGAACTTTGCTCGGCACACTCATACTCCTTTTCCATGTACTGGGATAAGAAATACACAGTAC
>JAOZPO010000104.1 GCA_029932715.1 Halobacteria archaeon
AGAGCAGCGGGCTTTTAACCCGTCGGTCGCGGGTTCAAATCCCGTCGAGCCCGTCATTAAGTCCATGCAAAAGGGTAAAATAGAAGTAGAAGAAAAGAAGATGAAGAAAGGGAAAGTTTCGATACTCGAACATGAGTTAGTGCCCAAACACGAGATAATATCAAACGAGGAACTGGAAGAGCTTTTGAGCAAGTACAAAATGAAAAAGGAACAGCTACCAAAGATCAAATCCACCGATCCGGTCATCAAAGAGATAAAAGCAGAACCAGGGGATGTGGTGAAGATATTAAGGCGTAGCAGGACGGCGGGGAAAGCGTTATCTTACCGGTTGGTTGCAGATTAAAGGAGGATTACAACATGTTAGACAGGAGAGTACTAGCAGAAGCGTATTTTAAAAGGGAAAAAGTAGCACAGCACCAGCTTGATTCATTTAATTACTTCCTTGAAGAAGGCATGCAAAAGATAGTGGATGAACAGCCGTATATAGAAACGTCTATCAGTGGTGAAGACGATAGAGGTAAGTACAAACTGGGTGTGAGGGTTGGTAAAATAAGTGTTGGGACACCGAAGGCGATGGAAGCGGATGGCTCTTACGAAACGATTTCCCCAGCACAGGCGAGATTAAGGAATCTGAACTATGCGGCTCCCGTGTATCTGGGAATGCAGTTGATGAAAAGGTACGAAAATGACGACGAGGAGCCGGAGGGAGAGGATAAAGAGGTAGAAATCGGTATGATGCCAATTATGCTGAAATCAAAGTGTTGTAACCTCTATGGGCTATCAGAAAAAGAGCGGATAAAGGTAGGAGAAGACCCGCTTGATCCCGGTGGTTATTTCATCATAAACGGTTCAGAGCACGTGATAATAACGTTAGAAGACCTCGCACCGAACCGTATATTTGTCAACTTTGAGGAGAAATATGGTACTAAAAATGTAGTTTCAAAGGTATTCTCCCTTAAACACGGGTTCCGAGTTCCAATAAGGGTAGGAATAAGTAAGAAAGGGATACTGGAAGTTTCTTTCCCCGCAGTAGCCCGGAAGATAGATTTTATAACACTTATGCGTGCTCATGGACTTGAGAATGACGAGGCAATCATAAAAGCGGTCTCTGACGATCCAGATATAATAAAATACATCCGCGGGAATATAGAAGAGTGTGAGGTAAAGACGGAAGAAGAAGCGATTGATACGCTGGCACGGAGGGTTGCACCCGCGCAGGCTCGAGAGTACAGAGAGAAACGTGTAAATTATATCCTCGATCGCTATTTCCTACCCCATCTTGATGATAGGTTAGCGAAGGCGCATTTCATCGGAAGAATGGCAGAAGCATGCTATGAGCTTTCTTTGGGCAGGAGGGGCGAGGATGACAAGGATCATTACGCAAACAAGCGTCTTAAACTTGCAGGAGACCTGATGGAAGACCTTTTCCGGGTATCGTTTACCAAGTTGATAAAGGATATGCGGTATCAACTGGAACGTGCGAATATGCGAAGCAGGGAACTGAAGATTGCAACTGCAATTCGGTCCGATGTACTCACTGACCGGTTATTACACGCACTGGCAACCGGGAATTGGGTAGGAGGGCGCGCGGGCGTTTCTCAGTTGTTAGAACGGACAAATTATATAGCCACGTTAAGCCACATGAGACGCATAATCTCTCCATTATCAAGGGCTCAGCCGCATTTTGAAGCTCGTGATCTTCATCCCACGCAATGGGGCAGAATTTGCCCGACTGAGACCCCTGAAGGTCCTAACTGCGGATTGGTGAAGAACTTTTCGAAGCTGGTCGAAATGACAGTAGGGGTAAATACGGAATCATTTAAAAACGCTTTGTATACTCTCGATATTGTACCGCCCGCCCGATCTCTGGATATATGCGCGAAGAGTAGAATTCGTATCTTTGTGAACGGCGATTTTATTGGGTTCTCTACGGAACCTGAGATGTTTACGAACGATGTAAGGAGATTGAGAAGAAAAGGGGTAATCTCAAATCAAGTAAATATTGCATATTACAGAGATCGAAGAGATATAATCATAAACTCAGATCGTGGAAGGGCAAGGAGACCGGCGATAATAGTAGAAAAAGGAAAACCGCTGGTCACAGAGTCGCAAATAGAGAAGCTGAGAAATGGCGAGCTGACCTTTGAAGACCTGGTGAAGAAAGGAACGATAGAGTATTTAGATGCCGAAGAGGAGGAGAACGCTCTGATAGCAATTAACGAAGAGGATTTGATAGGTGCTGAAGGCAAAGAATATACACATTTAGAAGTGGACCCTTCTTTGATTTTAGGCATAGTAGCAGGGCTGATTCCGTATCCCGATCACAATTCCTCTCCTCGTAACACAATGGGCTGTGCCATGCTGAAACAATCATTAGGTCTCTCTTCTGCGAATTATAAACCTCGTGCTGATACTCGAACACATATCTTGTACCATCCTCAGAAGCCGATGGTAAAGACAAGGACATCTGATCTCATATTACACGGGAAAAGGCCGGCGGGACAGAATTTTGTCGTTGCCGTTTTGAGCTATGAAGGCTATAATATGGAAGACGCTCTCATATTGAGCCGTGGTGCTATAAACAGGGGATTAGGGAGAAGCCTATTCTTCAGAACATACGAGGGAGAAGAGAGGAGGTATCCCGGAGGAGAGGAAGACAGGTTTGAGATACCTGATGCAGAGATTGTGGGAGTGAGGAGCTCTGATGCGTATAAGCAACTTGATGAAGATGGTATAATAAATTCAGAGGTAGCAGTCCAGCCAAATGCAGTGCTAATAGGGAAAACGAGCCCTCCAAGGTTCTTAGAGGAGACTACCGAGCTTTTAAGCCCTTTAGAGCGGAGAGACACGTCTGTTTGTACTCGCTCTAACGAGCAGGGGATAGTAGATTCTGTCGTAGTTATGGAATCACGTAACAATAGGCGTTTAGCTAAAATCAGTGTTCGAGACCAGAAGATACCAGAGGTAGGGGATAAGTTCGCATCCCGGCACGGACAGAAAGGAGTTGTTGGGTTAATCGTGCCACCAGAAGACATGCCATTCACAGAAGAGGGTATTATTCCTGATATGATAATAAACCCCCATGCCATTCCCTCGAGGATGACAGTGGGTCACGTGCTGGAGATGTTAGGTGGAAAAGTTGGCGCGATGGAAGGGAGATTCATAGATGGAACAGCATTTTGGGGTGAATCCGAAGCAGACTTGAGAGCCGGGCTTGAACGTGCAGGGTTCTCTCATACAGGCAGAGAAGTGATGCGGGATGCGAAAACGGGAGAGAAGATAGATGCTGATGTCTTTATAGGTGTTGTGTACTATCAAAAGCTGTATCATCTGGTTTCTGCTAAGATGCACGCGAGGGCAAGGGGTCCTGTGCAAATATTGACGAGGCAACCTACGGAAGGCAAAGCAAGAGAGGGCGGGCTCCGGTTCGGCGAGATGGAAAGAGATGTACTTATAGGTTATGGAGCTGCAATTTCGCTGAAGGACCGACTACTGGATGAATCAGACCGGGTTGTTGAGCTGGTATGTGGGAATTGTGGTATGATTGCGAGTCCTGATAGTAAAACAGGATCAGTTCAGTGTCCAAATTGCGGCTCTGATACTGACATATACCCTGTGGAAATGAGTTATGCGTTCAAGTTACTACTGGACGAGATGAAAGTGCTCTGCATCGCGCCACGATTAATGTTGGAGGAGACGGTTTAAGATGAGAAAGAAGAGGATAAAAGGCTTAAAATTCGGACTGCTGTCACCGAAAGAGATAAGGAAGATGAGCGCCGCGAAGATAGTGACAGCAGATACTTATGGCGAAGATGGTTTTCCGATAGAGATGGGGTTGGTGAATCAGCGATTAGGGGTTATTGATCCGGGCTTAAGATGTAAGACATGTGGTGGTCGTATGGGTGAATGTCCGGGTCATTTTGGACATATAGAACTCGCTGCACCCATTATTCACGTAGGATATGCCAAATTGATATACAGGATATTAGCCGCAACGTGCAGGAACTGTGGGAAGATATTGATTGAAGAGGAGAAGCGGCAGCAGTTTTTAGAAGAGATAGAACAGCAAAGAGAGAAAAAGGCGGATATAGGCGAAGTGGTGAAGCGCATACTCAAAGAAGCGGCGAAGAAAGGGATATGTACGTATTGCGGTGAAGATTTTAGCATAGATGCGGAAGGTTTAGATGAAGCTATGAACAAGGCGAGTATTCCAAATCTATTAAAAAAGAGAATGGAGGAGAGGGGCTATTCGCTCTCTAAAAATGCTTCACTTAAGAAAGTCAAGGGCAATAACTGCCTCTTCAACTGGCGTGAAGTGCCAGGCGAGGATAGTGACCGACTACGGAAAATCCTGGTGGATGATTTTAACATTACCTGGGCGAAAAATGCAGACATCAATAAAACACAGAAGGACAAGAAGATATTGGTTTCCGCAGGTAAAAACATGGTTGAAATCACTATCAGTGCGAAAAGAGACAAGATAACCGTTGAACTCGAGGACGGTAGTGTCTATGAGTTAGCAGTGAAGAAAGAGATGGGTAAGCTAAACATATACAACTATAAATGGGAAATAGCAGATGAAGAGAAAGTCTATATTCTAAGACGTGTGGGTGGTGATCTAAATATCTACTGTGGAGAGCGTATGAGACAGATAAAGTACGATAAACCAACTACATACAAAGAAATAGATGCAGATGGTAAAGAGCGCAGATTGATGCCTACTGACGTACGGGAACGGCTTGAAAAGATACCCGACGAGGATCTTGCGCTTTTAGGTATGGATTCAAATAATGCAAGACCAGAATGGATGGTCCTTACCGTGCTGCCAGTTCCATCAGTAATGGCAAGGCCTTCTATCACATTAGAGAGTGGACAACGAAGTGAAGATGACATCACGCATAAATTGGTGGATATAATACGTATAAACCAGCGATTTATGGAGAATCGGGATGCAGGTGCACCACAATTGATAATAGAAGACCTATGGGAGCTTCTTCAGTACCATGTAAGCACATATTTCGATAATGACATTGCGGGGGTACCCCCTGCGAGACACCGGAGTGGCAGACCACTTAAGACACTGGCACAGCGATTAAAGGGGAAAGAGGGCAGGTTTCGGGGCTCGTTATCGGGCAAGAGGGTTAACTTCTCCGCTCGGACCGTTATATCCCCGGATCCAGACATAGAAATAGACGAAGTCGGCGTTCCAGAAGACATAGCAAAAGAGCTGACGCTTACCATTAATGTGACCGAAAGAAATATCAAACAATTGAGAGAGACCGTGGGACGGGGGGGGAAGTATCCTAGTGCAAATTATGTGAGGCGGGCAGATGGTAAAAAGGG
>JAOZPO010000005.1:0-16304 GCA_029932715.1 Halobacteria archaeon
AGATGCTGTTTGACTGTGGCGAGGGAACGCAGCGGCAGATGATGCGAGCAAAGACGGGAATGACGATTAATTCTATTTTTATCACGCATTTCCATGCAGATCACGTACTCGGCATTCCCGGTCTGCTGCAAACGATGGCTTTGCAGGGTCGTAAGGAGACACTGGAGATATATGGTCCCAGGCATGTGGATAATTTCCTTTATCATCTCCTATCCTTAGGCTATGTGGGCAAGGGTTTTGACGTGAAAGCGATAGAACTGAATCCCGGCGATGTAGTAGAAAGGCAGGGATATAAGATAAAAGCGGTAAAAACACTACATAATGTCGTTAGTATAGGCTACGTGTTAGAAGAGAATATGCGACCCGGCAGATTCAATAGGGAAAGAGCGATAGAGCTTGGCATCAAACCTGGACCTTTATTTTCTAAATTGCAGTCAGGACATTCGATCATGGTAGATAACAAGGAAATAACACCTGAGCAAGTTTTGGGCGCGCCGAGACCCGGTAGGAAGATTGTATATACTGGTGATACGAGACCATGTGAAAGCGTGATAGAAGCGAGTAGAGATGCTGACTTACTAATACATGATGCCTCTATGTCCGAGGAGACACAGGATTACGCGATTGATTACATGCATTCAACTGCTTTAGAAGCTGCGGAAGTAGCAAAGAAAGCGTCTGTAAGACAGCTTATCTTAACTCATATCAGTGCGAGGCATTCTGATTTGGGCAGTGCAAGCAAGCTGGAGGCGGAAGCGAAGCGTGTATTTGATAATAGTGAAGTGGCGCGTGATTTGATGACGGTAGAGATAGAGTACAGGGATAAAAATTAAGGGGAGTGAGGAGAGTAAGCCCTCTTCTGTTTCAGCAGTATTCATCTATGCGTCACTTCGGACTTGCACCCACGAGGTTGCTCGTTCCATCCGTAACTATACGACCTCATCCTCGCGGACTCATCGCATTAATATAGCACGGTACCGTTTCTATACCAGAGCCAAGACTCTCGCCTTATGCCATCTCGGCATTCGTGTATTACGGTGGAGGGACTTTCCTCAGCCAACTCCTTTCCGCTTCATGCTCGCGCGGAAAAGAATCTACCGGCAACTGCCCTTCCTCTCTCCCTATATTATATTAATGTCTCAGAATATATATTCCGCACGTTAAAGCGGGATAAGAAAGCGGAAAAAAGAAGAAAAAAAAAAGAAAAAAATCGGCGACTATTACGTGATCTGACTAATGCCAGCGATTCCTGTTCTATTTGTGACTACTGCCTTTGGAATTGATTTTTCTTGTCTACTGGGATAGCCCCCGAATATCCATTTTGGCTCGACTCCGGTCAGTATCGCAGTTACACGCACCTTGCCATCGAAATTATCATTTATCCGCGCTCCCCATATCACATTTGCATCTGGATTTATGTCATAGGTAAGCAGCTCTACAATGTCCGTTGTCTCCCTCATTGTTAGGTCCTCCCCGCCTGTGATGTGTATAAGCGCGCCCGTTGCACCCTGATAATCCGCTTCTAACAGTGGATGACTGAGTGCATCAGATACAACTGCTTCTGGTTTATTATCTGATTTAGCCGTCTCGCCCACGAGCATCACCGCTACACCTCCTTCTCCCATCACTGCCGTAAGGTCCGCGAAGTCGAGGTTAACCAAAGAAGGTTTTGTTACCGTCTCTGTTATGCCCTGTATTGTGGAAGCAATCAGCATGTCCATCGTCTTAAATGCTTCATTCACCGGCTGATTGCCCGCTTGCTCTATTAATTTGTCATTCTCCAGCACAATAACCGTATCTGTCACTTTTCTCAATTCCTCTATACCCTCCATCGCTTTCATTCGTCTTCTCCTCTCCGCTGCAAATGGGAAAGAGACCATAGCAACCACGATTGCTCCTGTTTCCCGCGCCACTTCCGCAACGACTGGCGTAGCCCCTGTACCTGTTCCGCCACCCATGCCCGAGGTCAAAAACACGAAGTTTTTACCTGTTAACAGACTATATAGATGCTCCTTGTCCATTTCCGCTGCTTTTCTTCCCACATCGGGTGAACCGCCAGCACCTAACCCATGGGTAAGCGATTTCCCTACCAATAGCTTGTTTTTGCATTCTATCGAATCCAGGTGTAGCTTATCCGTATTTATCGCTATCCTGTCAACACTCTCCAGTCCTCCCATGTGTTCCAACCGATTCATGGAATTATTCCCCGCGCCGCCTACACCTACTATCGCTAGCTTTGGTATCCCAAACAGTTCGTCTTCCGGCTCTCCGACCACTATCTCCTTATTGCCGTATTCTAATACCTCTACCATTTTTCTTACCCTCTCTTTCTCCTTTTTCACTCATCTATGCTACAATTTATGTAATTATCTTCTTAAGAAGGATGGCATATATAAAGGTTTTGGTTATTGCACTATGTTATAAGTACTTTTGTGCCCGGGACACTTTCTTATGGAGACATATAATCTACATTGTTAAAGCGAGCAGAAGGGAAAAAGAAACATATTTCAAGTGCTAATTTCATTTGGTTATGGGGTTTCTGCAAGTGAGGGAGAAAAGATGAAGAAGGGGAGAGAGGAAGCGGAGAGGGGGAAAGTAATTGCGTACCTTAGGTCGCAGCTATTTCCATGGAATTTCGTTATCGAGGACGTTGAAGAGGAGTCTATCGAACATTTTGTCCCGTATGCCATCAGAATGTGCGAGGCGAAAGGGATAAAGAAGGGAACGGTAGAAGAAGGGGAAGAGAAAGCGGTGATTTCGAACGAGCTAAGAGATGCAATGAATTATTATCTCTCTGAGGCTGGGGATAGAGAGGTGGTAAAGACACATGGTGAATTTGCGGCGGACTATCCTTTTGCCTTCGCGCAATCTTTAGTGTACACCGTTTTATATCAGCTTGGGCTCACGCTGGACGAGGTGGTAAATTTAAATGCGCTTAGTGAATTCCTGGAGCTTAACATAGAAGGGATAAAAAGGAGAGAGCGTTTTGTGCATGACTTAATATCCCGGAATGAGACAGAACCGGTGAGGACATTCAGCAAATCCATTCTCAATAGAAATGTAATAACATCCGGGGGGGACTATATGGGTAGCGTGGGCGATATCGTTTTTGATACTAATACAGGCCGTGTAGTGGGCTTAATGGTGTATCGAGACTCCGAAAGGCGTAAGATTTCCATAGATGACCTTGTATTAAATATATATAGCCAGAATATCGTCTTAAAAAATACTGAATTAAAATAAATGAACTATGGCAGCTACAAAAAGATCAGTTTTTGCTATCCAGAAGAAATCGTCCTCTTATGTGCCTCGGTTTATAGAGCCATACTTGAAGGATGCAATTGAGTTCCCGGATATTGATGCCATAGCCTCATTTACCGGGCTAAAGAGGAGAGAAGCAGAGAAGCTTGTGTTGAAGTATAAAGAGGATTTGGTGGGCTATAAAGTCCGGGATGTCTTCTGTACAAAAGAGACACGGGAATTGAGACGGGAAATTTTACGGATACTTTCTCTTTACACTGCAACTAAAAACGGGCGGGATATATGCCTCACGCTTACACCTTCGCGTGACAAAGGGGAGTTGCAAAGGCGGTTCAGGGATATAGCGAAATGGGAAGATTTGATGGCTTTAATGGGTGATGATAATATAGGTAGGCTACGGCTAAAGCTATCTCAAGCGGAAATAGAGAAGGTGAACTTAGGAGATCATCCTGTTATCGCTACCAGGAGCAAAGGATTAGAGGGCGAGATAGGTAAGATTTATGGCGATTTTGCGCGTGTGGAACTGCTTGATTCCGCAGCTAAAGCCGAAGAGCTTGCGCAAAGGGAGAGGACCATCTTGCTAATTGGTGAAGACGTTGAGGAGGAAGTGTTTGATGCACCTGGTATTATAACCAGGAGTCAGGAAGATTTATCAGACACATACGAGATTTACCCTGAATTCGTGGTCAATTGCTTTGTATCAAAGAAGAAGGCGATAGAAGTGATAATAGCGATTTTAACTGAATTTAGCCTGTTAAAAGGATCGTGGCTGTTCAAGGGAGTACAAGTAGAGGATCTGGAAGAGGTTATGGCGCTTATAAATGCCATAGAAGAGGAACGAACTAAAAAGGAATCTGAATTTGACGAATTGATTTTTGGATGGGAGGATGCAATAAATAAGGAAGCGAGCAAGATTATGAGAACAGGAGGCGGTGCGGATGATTTCAGAATCTACCTGGACGAAGCCTTAGCGAGTATGGCGGATGAGCTGATGCTGACGCGAGAGGACAATGAAATCCTGGGCGCAAGTGCGTATGAAACCATGGAAGCGGGATTACCATTTGAATTCTCAAGGCAGAAGATAGAGCAATTGAGGCAGAGATACAATAGAGAAAGGGGAGAAAGGCGTTATTATAAATTAAGAGATTGGGCAAAGCACTTAGAAGAGCATAGAGAAGGGGTAAGCAGGAGTATAAAAGAGCTCTTCTATCTCGATTTTATGCTCGCCGTTTCGCAGTTTAGCCTTGACTTTAAGCTGAATATCCCTGAGATGACTGAGCGAGGGTTGGGCATTACTGCGGGCAGGCATTTGTTTTTAGCCGTTGAAGAGCGAAAAGGGGGGGAAAGGGTGGTTCCTGTCTCATATTCCATAGGAGAAACGAATTCAGGCATCTTTGGCGCTACTCCTCATCCCGTAGCTATCCTCACGGGTGCGAATAGCGGTGGTAAAACCTGTCTGTTAACCACACTTGCGAGTTCGATTATACTTACGGAGCTGGGTCTGCCTGTGCCCGCGGAGCGAGCGGAAATACCGCTGCTACCTGTGTATCTGTACCGGAGGAAGATGATACGGAAGACGGGGTCTTTCGAGTATTCAATGCGGGCGTTGAGCCGGATATTTATGCGAGAAGGGGGGAAAGTGGTTTTAATAGATGAACTGGAAGCACTTACAGAACCCGGCGCTATGGGGCGTATAATGGCATCCATACTAAATAACTTCCCTAAAGATACGTTAGCCGTGGTAATAACGCATTTGATTCACGAGATACTGCCGCATATAAGCGTAGAGAAGGTAAGGGTGGATGGAATAGAATCGGAAGGTTTAGATGCTTCTGGGAACATCATTGTAGATAGACAACCGATGTTCAGCCATATAGGATCGAGCACTCCGGAGTTGGTAATAAAGAAACTGTTGGGAAAGGTAAAGAAAGAGTATTTAAAAGTAGTTTATGAAGAGATAATAAATATATTAGAGAAGGACAGAGAAATAGCATATCTCAAATGATGAGGGAAGGAGTGAAAATATGAACAGGCTAAATGCGGGATATTTCCCATATTTACGTATCGGCAAAATGAACGAACTCGCGAGACAAATTCCTTTGTCTTACCTTTCGGGCGAGTTCTCAACACAGAGCCTGGCAAAAGCTATGAATACGAGCACAACCGCAGTTAATAATCTAACAGCAACACTGAAATCTATTGATTTTGTCGTTGGTAAAAGGGAATATAAATTTACGGGCGTGGGGAAGGACTATATTACACTAATAAATACGCATGAGGAAGAGGCTAAAAAGGTGTTACAAGCTCAGATAGAGGATATAGGGTATTTCCAGATGATTATACAGAAACTTCAGCGAGAGGGGAAACTGACGATATATGAAATAGGCGACCAGATAGTCAGGCGGTATAATAAAAATTGGAAGAACCCGTTGACCTTAAAGACTTATGGTGCTGCTATTGCAAGCATCCTCGACTTTATAGGTTTGGGCTATTATAAAAAAGGGGTCATAAGGACAGAAAAGGAGGAAGAGGCGGGTGTACCGGTTCCTTATCTCAGTGCAGATAAGATATTCAAGATTTTGGGTATACTGGTCACTTCGAGTATTGATATTCATGATTTAGCACAGGAGCTGGGAACAAAGGAGAGACGGCTGAGTCAGGAGCTTTCTTGTTGCCGTGCATTTGGATTTGTTAAACAACCACGCCGTGGCTTTTATGAATTGACAAAAGAGGGGAGAGCGATGGTACGGTATAGCGATGATCTCCGTAAAAGGATGTTTACTGAATGTCTGGTGAATTCCGGCTATAAAAAGATGATAGATATGTTACCAGAGGCTAAAATAACAATGCAGACGGTAGGGAATGTCTTAGAATCGGCTTATGCGAAAGAATGGTCAGCGGTAACGAAGAAGACATACGCGAAGAAATTTTTGAACTGGCTCAGGTTTTCCGGGCTTGTAGTCAAAGCCAATAAGGGGTATAGGCGGAAAAATAGGATGCGTTACCAGGAGCTATAGAAAATGCAACCTAAAAGATATGTCTAAAGCACCCTCAGCAATGGAAGAACATTTTACCTCTTTTGATATGGTTTATAAGTAATATCACCATTTTTACATGCGGCGTGGGATGCGGCAAAGGAATCAGGCGAGTCCATTATGGACTGTAATGTGCTTTTGTTCGTGTACACCTCTATCGTTGGATTAGTAATAGTAGCCGTGACCGGGCAGCAATATGACAGCATAAAACATCTGCTGCCTCCTGCTAACCTTACTTTCTATTGTATTATAAAGATGTATGAGTACAAAAACTTTTTTGCTGTTGATATTTAAGTACACGTGTTTTATATAATGCTATAATGAGCCTCGAAAGTCGTCTGAATACACTCTCGGTGGCGGTGATTGCATGCCTCTCGCTTGTCTATCTCTGCTCTTTCGTGTGCTGGCGTTTAGGAGCCGCTGCGGTTATCTCTATTGTGCCCCTATATCTTTTTGTGCAGCGCTACCACACTCGCTATTTCAATACGATCTGGAACTTAGGCGGTACATGGAAATATGTGTTTCCATTCGTGATTTACCTCGTCATCGGTGAGCTCGTGCCCGGTTTGCTTGTGGGTTATGAACAGTACCATCTCTATGTTGCATACGGGCTGCGAACCATGATAGTTGGCGGCATACTATTGCGATACAGAAGCTTATATAGCGAGTTTGAAGTGCGAAAGCTTGATGTACCTGCTTTGTTCGTCGGTATTCTCATCTTTAGCTTGTGGGTGGGTTTGGAAGGTCACTATCCAATGTTTGCTACTGCTTCAAGCCACTACGATCCGACTATATTTGGTTATGGCATACAGATAGTCCTGCTGAGCTTGCGGCTTATAGGAAGTGTTCTGGTTGCAGCATTTATCGAGGAGTTGTTCAACAGATCGTTCTTACTGCGATACATAATAGACCCGGAAAGATGGACGGATGTACCCATAGGAACCTACACGTTTGCGTCTTTCGCTGTGGTGGCGTTGTTCTTCGGGTTTGCGCATTTCCGCTGGTTTCCCGGCTTACTAACGGGGCTAATACTAAATCTGCTGCTTTACAACAGAAAAGACTTATTCGCGTGTGTGCAGGCACATGCGATGGCGAATCTACTGCTGTTTTGCTATGTGGTATATACAGGGAGCTGGTTATTCTGGTGACTAAATTTCGATTACCGCTCCGGCTCCGCACCAAACCGCTTTATCCTGATACATATCCATTATCTCGCTCTTATGAACGGTACAATGGCATGGGATTATCGTTCTCAGCCCATCTAATAGCTCTAAGTTATCAAAGCCGTGAAAACCACCTATTACGCCTGACACAACACCGAAAACCTTTGCAGCATCTAAAATAACGCTCAAACCCGGGTGTGCACAGCCAGTTAAGACCACCACTCCTTCGCTTGTGTCCAGAACCAATGACTGCTCCTTAATCCCGGTTCCAAGTTCTCCAGTCGTATGAACTCCGGGTATAATATCCGCAGGTCCCGACACCTCAAATAATTCCGCTGCCGTCTCTTTAATCCTCACCTTCGTTCCTCGTGTGAAGGCACGCGGCACGTACACGGCAACATTCGGGTGTAGCACACTTTCAAGCCCACCTATATGGTCCCAGTGCTCATGCGAGAGTGCAATAATTTCAAGCTCCTCTTTCTTTATCCCCAACTTCTCCATGTTCCTGGATAATATGGCACCTGACGCTCCTGTATCGAACAGTAGTTTTTTATTCCCCGTCTCTATCAAGCAGGAGAATCCCCAATCGCTCTCTAATCCCTCCTTCGCTTCGTTATCATATACTATTCTTAGCTCCATTTCTATTCACCATTTATATCTAAAAATCCTTTAGTTAATTAGTACTTCTTCATGATGTACAACAGAGACATGCTAAAAGAAACAGTAGTGAATGTGAAGGAACAAGTGGAGCTGGTAAGGCAGATGAAGAGGATAGCGATAGTCAAATTAGTCCTCCCATTTTGTCTCACAGGTGCTGCGGTGCTCTTCCTCTGGTTCGCAGGTCCTGATGTATACACGAAATATGTAGCGGTCTTTAGCGTTTATTCTTTTATGCCTATTGGTGGCGCGATAGCAGTTATCCCTGCGGGTTTAGGACTCGGTGTCCCCCCTGAGGGTCTTATATTCTTCATCCTTTTTACTGACTCCACACTCTCCCTGTTTTTAGTCTGGAACTTCGATTATGCAAAGAGAATACCGTTTTTAGGGGAGCTGGTGCTGCGGACAGAAGAAAATGGAGAGAAGGCAATAAGAAGATATAAATGGGCAAAGCGATTTGGATTTATAGGGCTTGTCCTTTTTGTTATGTTTCCGCTTCAATATACCGGTTCTGCTGTTGGGTCAATAGCAGGGCGGCTACTGGGAATGCCGTCTTTGATGACCTGGCTTGCAGTGGTTGTTGGTTCATTTCTCCGGTCTCTCATTGCGATACTTATTTATTATGGTGCGCTTTCCTTTTTATAGGTCCATGAGCACAAGTAAGAGAGTGGCTAAAGGTATGCAGTTTGCACGGGAATGCCGTTTCTATTTTGTACTACCCCTGCTGGTTTTTGTACTGTACCTGGCACAAGCATCAATTCAGCGGAAAGTTATGTCGCCGTCATTATATTATGACGGCACAGCAGTTATTGAGGTTATAGAGTCTGATACCGTTCATATATTTCAAAGTGCGATTTATCCTTCACTCACGTATTTAATGTCTTTTTCATATCTTGTAATATACATCTGCGCTGTAATCATCACATTTGTTATACTGGCGTACTACCAGCAGACGCTATTATTCAAACGGTTTTCTTTGATGTTCTCTCTTAATTATTTAATAGCATTTCCTTTCTTCATGCTTTTCAATGTATCCATTGCTGGCGCTTCTTTACAAACGGTACATCCGCTCATGTACGAACAGTTTCCACGCATATTTGCTATTATTAAGACTATTGATCCGTTAGACAACTGTTTTCCAAGTTTGCATGTGGCAATGGTGTTCAGTGCTTTTTTAATTATGCGTGGCACCGAGTTCAAGCGTTATAAAAGTTTTCTATATCTCGGATTGCCCATCATTGTTTTTTCCGTCTTGTATCTTGGAATACACTGGATAACTGACGTCTTTGCAGGTATGGCATTGTCTTTTTTAACCTATTATATAGCTAAATCATTTTGCGAATCGTCCGCGGTTCAGCAGCTATGATTTTTGGTGATATTATCTTTACTTTATAGCAGCCTTTGCACTGTATTCCTAACTTTCAGGTCTTTATATACCCGGTAGTCTAACTCTTATACATGTTTATGATTGAACGTCGAAAACTACTGCTGCTAACCGCATCTCTCGGAATAAGTATCATAACCCTCCTTTTCATTCTGTTCTTTACACCATACAAAATAACGCCGGAAACATTGGATGCACTTGTAAGAATCAACCCGGTGTTTCTGTCATTAGCAATTCTAACGCATCTTGGAGCTTTCGTGATCTGGAGCATCAGGTTGAAACTATTAAGTAATTTTATAATAAATAGAGAAAGCGAGCTAAGGGGCAAGGAATTAAAGCTGTTGAAGTCAGTAAAGACGATTTTAGCCAGTCTCTTTGCAGCTTGTATAACGCCTTCACAATTTGGCGGAGAACCAGCGAGAATATACCTGCTGAAAAAGCACGGGTTTTCCGTTGGTGCTGCAACCGCAGTTGTTTTTGGCGAGCGAGTACTGGACTTCACCGTCATTATGGTGGGTGCAGCCGCGAGTTTTCTGCTATTTAGAGCGGTATTACCTCAGCATTCGATCATATACAGCATCTTTACGGGCATCGGAGCTTGTTTCGCAGTTGGCATTGTGCTCATGGCTTTCTGTCTTGCGAAGCCGGAGAAGGCGAGTAAAGTAGTTGATTTCGTATTTTTGAAAATAAAGCTGCGGAGATTGAGGAATCAGGAAGCTAAATTCTATCAGGAGTTAAGCAACTTTTTTAGTGCAATAAAGAGATTTCAGAGCGAAGGGAGAAGCACTCTTGGGCTTGCACTAATTATTACCGTTGCATTTTGGTTGGTTGCGTTTACTGTGCCTTCAATATTATTATTGGGTTTTGGTGCAAATCCCAACTGGATATATTCAATAGCAGCACAATTTGTCCTGCTTATAATCGTTGCGATACCTGTAACTCCGGGTAGCAGTGGCGTAGCAGAACTTAGTCTTACGTATCTATATCATAGCATGGTAGGGGTCTCGATATTAGGTATTTTCGCAGTTGTATGGCGGTTAAGCACGTATTATGTGGATTTAATTGTGGGAGGCATAACCAGCGTAAAGGTTATCAGTGAGATGCCCTGATTGAAGTTAGATGAACGAGAAGACGAAGAGATTTGTACGGAGCAAATTCCACGAATACTACAATACGGCGGAGATAGAAATCCCATCAGAGTTATGGATGCGGGAGCTGGGCTTCGTTCACTTTGACCCCTCATACCCTGCAAAACTCGTGATGAGAAGACATAAATCTTTCGCCACCGAGGGAGAGTTAGTGAAGTACCTCAGGGAGAATGCCCCGGCTCATGCATACCATTCAGCAGCAGTATATAAATATCCCGCGGCAGATATGGCAAAGAAGGATTGGATCGGTGCGGACTTGATATTTGATCTCGATGCGGACCACGTGGTAGATGAAACAGAACTTCAGAAGTATTCTTATGAGGACTTGTTGGTACTCGTGAAGAAAGAGACGGAGAAACTGATTGACTTTATGCTTGACGATTTTGGGTTTCATGAAGATGATATAGAGCTGGTATTCTCCGGGTCGCGGGGTTATCACATACATATACAAAAGAAGGAGGTGCGAATGCTTGGCAGCCGGGAGCGGCGTGAAATCGTGGATTATATCACAGCGACTGGGCTGGATATGAATAGCTTTTTGACGGTAAGTGGAAAGGCGGATAGTGCGGATTTGAGGTTTAAGCCAGAAGGTTGGGGCAAACTACTATTCAAAGGGCTAATAGAGTTCCTTCACGAGATAGCGGCAATGGAAGAGGAAGATGCGATTAAGCGGGTAAGAAGTGCGGGAGTTCAGGAGCGTAAGAAAGCGGAAGAGCTAATCAGGATTACAAAGGATAAGACAGTGATGGAGCGTATAGAACGAGGCGAAATTCCTCAATTCGCCAAGTCTATTAAATGGGACGAAATAGCAAAAGCAGTAACAAATGCAGTGCGAGTAAAATCAGGGGATAGACCAGATGAACCCGTTACTGCAGACATAAAACGGCTTATTCGATTGCCCACTTCGCTGCATGGCAAATCGAGTTTGAACGTAAAACCATTAAAACTGGATACTTTTGAGGACTTCGACCCGTTAGAGGATGCCGTTGTATTCGGTGATTCACCGGTGGAAATACGGATGGTTCGAGGTTCCGCGATAAAGATGAAAGGTGAGAGGTATAAGTTAGAAGAAGGCGAAGTTGCTTCGCTTCCCGAATGTGTTGCACTGTATTTCATGTGCAGAGGTGCTGCCGAGTGTGTGTAATTATGCTTTTGCTCTGTTATCATCACTGATAATAGCTGGTTTTACTTTTCTTAAGTAGATAGATAAAGAAAGGCGCACCGAAGAATGCTGTGATTATACCAACCGGCATCTCACCTATGGAAGGGAGCATCATATCTAAAAAGCGAATCAACGCATCAGCCCATACCAAAAAAATACCACCTACCAGTGCAGAAGCGGGAAAAAGTATGCGGTGGTCAGGGCCAACGAGTATTCGCGTGATATGCGGTATTATCAAACCGACGAAGCCAATAGTACCCGCGAAGGCGACTGCGGCTGCGGTGATGAATGCTGTAAGAACTAAAAGTATTATTTTTACGTTCTCTACGTTTATACCAAGCGTCTGTGCAGATTCCTCGCCGAGCAGCAGTGCGTTCAGGTCCTTTGCGAAGAGGTAAATCAAGATGAAGCAGACGAACACAGAAAAGGCTGTTATTTCCACTTCCGTCCAACGCGGGGAACCTATCCTACCCATCAGCCAGGAATAAATATAGCCTAAGTTATGACCCGCTATATACATCATGAAAGATAAAATAGCGGAAAGGAAGAGATTGACTGCTATCCCGGTGAGCAACAATGTGTCTACCGCTATTCTTCCTCTCACCTTCGCAATGTTATAGACCATGAAAGTGGCGAACATGGCACCTGCGAAAGCCATGAACGGTGTAGTGTAAAGGGAGAAGAGGTCTGGAAGCTTCAACATTGATAGTACAGCCCCCACACCTGCTCCCGTAGCTATTCCAAGTATGTATGGGTCTGCCATGGGATTCTTAAATAAGCCTTGCATTGCTGTACCCGCGGTCGCCAGTGCGATGCCCACAAATATCGCCAAAAGTACCCGCGGCAGTCTAATATCAAAGATTATTATCTCTTCACTAACAGAGAAAGGCGCTTCGCAGAGCTGAAGTTTGCTTCCAAATAGAGCGCCTATTTTCTGTGGCGGTATATAAGTGTTACCGATTGCCGTTGCCAGCACGACAGTTAAGCATAGAATTGCAATTAAATAGACTATAATCAACTTCCAGTGAATGAATTTCTTTAGATGCGTTGATTCTGTCATCGCTCTCTTATTCACTAATCAAGAGTTCCCTCACTCTTGCTATGCAGGCAACCACATCTGCCTTTAGCTGCGAATCGGGTTCCCGCATCAATTTCCGCTCTATGTGGCTCAGATCGTTCTGCAACTGCTCTTTCCACGCTTGCTGTGTATATGTTTTCTTTATAGCCTGTGCCAATATCATATCTACATGAGCTTTCATCCACCTTGTAGATATTGATACCACCTCAGGTGATTCAGTGGTTTCGAGGGTATGAGCGTGCATATCTTCCTGCTCTTTCTTGACCTCTGCCTCACATTTTCTCCGTTCTACCGGTGCAAATCCAAACCGTGTGACATAATCATCATAAATGTCTTCCAGTCTCCTATAAAGTTCTGCTCTATTCTCCGCATCTTCAACCAATTCAAGGGTCTTTTCAAGCTGTATTTTATGCCGGTACATTGTACGGATTTTCTCCTCGGTTCGCCAGAACGAATAGAGAATTGAAGGGTATATTACCTCTTCCAGGGCTTTTATCCTTTTTCCAGGATCGAAAATTGTTTTGGGCATATAGTTCTTGAAATCTTTGCCTTTATGTTTTTCTCTTTACGAGAGAAAAAAAAACATATTCTTATAAATAGGCACATGGCATTGTAATAGTGAAGGTGAGAGGAAGTGATGATAAGCGTAAATGAGTATGGAATGGACATTTTAGAGGACATGATGGATAATTTGGAGGAGTTGCAAGTGGCCATAGTGGAGCTGGAAAACGGTACCACGGTGATAGACGCAGGTGTAGAAGAGGAAGGGGGATTTGAAGCTGGGCTGTATGTGTCGAGGATATGCATGGCAGACCTTGCGGACATACAATTCAGCAGCTTTGACCTTGGTAAATTCTCCTGCCCTGCGTTAGAGCTGACCACGGACCATCCCATAATCGCCTGCATGGCATCGCAATTTGCGGGTTGGAGTATAAAGGTGGATAAATTCATGGGTATGGGTTCGGGACCAGCAAGAGCGCTATCGCTAAATCCAAAGGAGCTGTATGAGGAGATAGGGTACGAAGACGATACGTCAGAAGCGATATTAGTTCTTGAAAGCAGTGTGATACCGGATGAAGAAGTGACCACGAAGATAGCGAAGGACTGTAATGTGGAGCCGGAAGACCTGTATATCGTGGTTGCTCCAACCGCTTCTATCGCTGGTTCCGTACAGATAGCGGCAAGGGTAATAGAAACGGGTATCCACAAATTCGAATCCATAGGATTCGATATAAACAGTATAACACATGGGCACGGAATTATACCAATCTCGCCTGTTGTGGGTAGCGATCTGGAGTGCATGGGCTCGACCAACGACTGTATCATATACTGCGGTCGCGTGTATTACACAATAGACTATGAAAACGTAGAAGAGTTGAAAGAGTACGTGAAGAAAGTACCTTCGGTTACTTCCAAGGATTACGGACAGCCGTTCTATAAGACGTTTAAGAAAGCGAAATTCGACTTCTACAAAGTGGATGCTGGTATGTTTGCACCTGCGGAGATAACAGTAAACGAGATAAACAGTGGGAAGACGTTTACAAGTGGAAAGATAAATCCAGAAGTACTGCTGGAATCTTTTGGCATAGAGACTTTATAGCTGTCGGTATATATTTTACCGGCAGTTGCTTTTACTTTTTTTAATGTTATTGAAAAGAAAATGTTCCCGGCAGTTAGAATGAGACGTCTGCGCAAGCTAAAATTGATAAAAGAAACCCGGCTTAGCACGGGCGACCTGGTTCTACCGTTATTTATTGACGAGACAATAGCAGAAGAAATACCGATTGAATCCATGCCGGGGCAGTACAGGTACTCGATAGAGGGGGTAGCGAAGGCGGTTTTAGAAGCGCGTTCGCTCGGTATAAAATCGGTGTTGTTGTTTGGTATTCCAGGCAGTAAGGACGAAACAGGCAGTGAAGCGTTAAATAAAGCGGGGGTAATACAAAGGGCGGTTAGAGCGATAAAGAGTGCAGTGGAGGATGTAGTAATCATTACAGACTTGTGCCTCTGTGAGTACACAACTCACGGGCATTGCGGGCTTGTAGAGGATGGAATAGTGCTAAACGATCCGACACTGGAAGTGCTGGGGCGGGTAGCAGTGAGTCAAGCGGAAGCGGGTGCGGACATTGTCGCGCCTTCGGGTATGATGGATGGTATGGTAAAAGCGATAAGGACAAGCCTGGACAATGAAGGCTTTAGCGATACGCCGATTATGTCTTATGCAGCGAAATACAATTCCGCGTTATACGGGCCGTTTCGCGAGGCTGCGGATTCGGGCTTCCTGTTCGGAGACCGTAGCAGCTATCAGATGGACTATCCGAATGCGCGAGAAGCGATCAGGGAAGTAGAGTTAGACATTGCAGAAGGTGCGGACATCGTAATGGTGAAACCCGCTATGTTCTATCTCGATGTTATTGCTAAGGTACGTGCGAGATTTGACGTGCCGTTAGCTGCATATAGCGTAAGTGGTGAGTATTCGATGCAAAAAGCGGCGTCTGAGAAGGGCTATTTAAACGGTGAAGAGGTAATGCTGGAAGGTTTAACAGCGATAAAGCGTGCGGGTGCGGATTTGATTATTACGTATTTCGCGAAAGATGCTGCTGAGATTTTAAATAGGTAATTGCGGATTGTAATTTCAGAAACGATTGCCAAATAGAATTTTTTTAGAAGGTGAATATACAAAGAGATGGAAGGAGAAGGTAAAGAAGCGGCTGACGAGATGAGCTTTGAGGAGGCAATGAAGAGGTTAGAGACAATAGCGGAGATGCTGGGAGAAGGTAAGCTCTCACTGGAAGATTCATTGAAGATATTCGAGGAGGGTATGGGATTGTGTAAGTTTTGCAACAAGGCGTTAGATGAAGCGGAGTACAAAGTAGAGAAGTTGATGGAGAAGGAAAGCGGGGAAATAGGAGTTGAGGAATTCAAAGAGGAGGAGTAATACCTTCTGAGCACAGTCGAAAAGTATATAAAGAATAATGTAGAAGCAGGATGCAGTATGAACGAAAAATTAAGAGCGGATTTCCCGGTACTGAAGCATGTTATATACATGGACAGTGCAGCAACGAGCTTGACACCGGATCCAGTAGTAGAAGCAGTCGCAGGATACTACAGGTATTATAATGCGAATGTAGGACGCAGTGTTTACCGGTTAGCCCAGCAAGCATCACAGAAGTATAAGGAAGCGCACAGAAAGGTTGCGGATTTCATTGGAGCAAAATCCGAAGATGCAGTTGTGTTCACAAAGAATACGACAGAAGCGATAAATATGGTTGCGTATGGATTGGAATGGCAAAAAGGGGACGAAGTAGTAACAACATTGCTGGAGCACCATTCTAATTTCCTGCCGTGGTTTGAAGTGCAAAGAGAAGGTGTGAAGTTGAGACTTGTGAAACCAGATAGGACGGGCAAATTAGAAC
>JAOZPO010000005.1:16314-18632 GCA_029932715.1 Halobacteria archaeon
ATTAGCGACGATTTGCAAAGAGCGAGGCGTTTTATTGCTCGTTGATGCAGCGCAGTCCGTGCCACATATACAGATAGATGCAGAAGAGCTTGGTTGCGACTTCATTGCATTTTCGGGTCATAAAATGCTTGGACCCACAGGTACGGGTGTGCTCTGGATGAAAGACCCGGACAAATTAGTGCCAGCCTTCGTTGGCGGTGGGATGATAGAAGCAGTATCAGTGGATGATTATGAACTGGCTGCGGGTTATGAGCGATTTGAAGCGGGTACACCGAACATTGCTGGTGGGATAGGACTTGGGAGAGCAGTTGACTACTTAACAGATGTAGGAATGGTGGAATTAAAGCGCTATGAAGAGCGATTGACGAACAAACTCATACAAGGGCTGCGAGCAATGGAGGACATGGTGGAGGTATATGGCACTACAAATCCAGACGAAAGGATAGGTGTGGTATCTTTTAATATTAACGGTATGGACCCGCACGAAGTTGCATTAAGGCTCGATAGAGATTCTAATATAGCGGTACGATCAGGGCATCACTGCTGTATGCCGTTGATGCACTATCTTGGGCTTAAGCAGGGAACGGTTCGGGTTTCTGTTTATTTATACAATACGGAAGAGGAAGTGGATAAGTTTTTGGAGTCGGTAGAACGGATAGCAGAGTAAGCGTCTGCGTATCCCTGTTGATAAATCATTCTTATCAGATATGACTGGATGGCGCGAGGAGCTGGCAAAAGACCTCTATAAGCGTAATCAGGATATTAACGTAAGGATGTTGAACGAGGTGGTACAGCGAATCCTGGATAGATTCGTCTTTATCCGTATTGCTGAGGACAGGAAGGTCATTGAACCAAAGAGTCTTTTAGAATTGGTTGAACTCTGGAAGAGCGAGGGCAAACGGAGACCACTGCTATATCATCTTAACATTCTATTTCGGCAGGTAAACGGAGACCTAAACGGTGAAATATTTAAGCATCACGCTTGCGAGACCTATGAGTTCGAATCAAATCTTCTGGCAAAGATTATCGAATTCCTTCTCGGTGCATATCAGAAATTGATTGATTACCACATAAAGCATTATATTGAGCATCCAGCGGAGGCAGGACGAAGTACTCTCTTTCCTGACCTTATTATTGACCCGGATGGTAGCCATCGCTTATCTATCACCAAGAAAGCAGAGATATTGCAAAACAACATCTTTGGCTGACCCCCAGGCGGTGGAGGTGTCCATGATGAGTCTCTATATCAAGGCTCTGGAGGGTGAACGCACGCTTCCACAAAATAAAGAGCTCCTGCCTTCTTTAGCTAATAACATCAGGTGTGGCAACTCGCTTATTGGTTACGATATTTTCGAGCAGCAAACGCTCATCGAAGATGAAGAAAGAGACCGCATAAATCCTTTTGATTGGAATTCAAGGAAAGCGGGGTTCGGAGATATAATGGAGAATGGCGGGTTCGATTGCGTGGTTGGGAATCCGCCTTACTTTAATATAGACGACTCATGGGGGAAGGGTGACGCTCGCCAACGATACATCAAACACCGCTACTATAGTGTTTACAACGACAAGACCGACATTCTCTTCTACTTTCTGACGAAAGCAGTCGAGCTTTGTAAAGGGGAAATTGGAGTCATCGTCTCGCGTGCGTTTCTCGAAGCTTACAAGGCAGACAAACTTCGATCGTGGCTTGCAGGCCATGGAAGAATTCGTCAGATTATCGATTTTCAGAACTACTATGTCTTTGATGGGGTTGGTATTACAACGGCAATATTGCTATTAAGCAAGTGCGACGAATTAGAACAAGCAACTATTCATCGACTTATTGCACCGAGGATTACGAGTGAAGATCTTGCCATCCAAGTAAACAAAAGCTCCCTATTTCAGACTCTTGTCATTGGCCAAGACGTATTCGGTGCGGGTCCCTGGCTGTTTGCCTCAAGTGAAGTTAACGCACTATTACAGAAGATCGACAGAGAGGGCGAAGCAATTGGTTCCATCCTCATCATCGGACAGGGTATGCAGACCGGTCGAAATAACGTCTTTGGGAAGCTAAACAAATCCTTTTTTCTTATTTTATTGTTTACTTCCACTTTCATTTATAGCATACAGCGTATTTTATTTACTGCTGCCTTTTTTATTATTTAGGTGTTTAATATTGGAAAAAGCGCTTATGTACACCATACCGTTTTTATTTTTGATACTAAGGGTTTTCAAATTAGATTACATGATAAATTTAAAAATAAAATCCGAGTTTGAGGCTGATAAAATTTCAGCAGAGCTGGGGAATGCGAAAGCATTAATTTCCGCATTACAAAAAT
>JAOZPO010000105.1 GCA_029932715.1 Halobacteria archaeon
ACGTCACTTATATAAAACTCATGTATGATAAGGGGACGATGATACATGCGGACCTCAGCGAGTTCAATATATTGATGGATGGATACGTAGAGCGAGACGCAGGTGCGAGTGAAGTTGAGATAGAACCTGTGTTAATAGATATGGGGCAATCTATGGTTTTAGATCATCCTAATGCTAATCTATTCTTCATACGTGACGTGCGAAATATAACTTCATATTTTAACAAGCTTGGTCTGAACTGTTCGGAAGAGGAGATAATTAATCAGTGTATGTAACCTGATCAACAGGTGATTTAAAGATGGTAACACAATATGTAAGGATTCCTCAAGAGAGGATAGGTGTGCTTATCGGACATAACGGGTCGGTAAAGGAGGAACTAGAGAGAAGATCGGCGAGCAAGATAAGCGTGGATAGTGAAGAGGGCGAAGTATGTATTGAGGGCACAGAGGGTGGAGATCCGGTAAAGACGCTCAGAGTGGCTGATATGATAACTGCAATAGGTCGTGGCTTCTCGCCGGAAAAAGCGGTTGCTCTCATTGATGACGCATCTTTACTGTTTGAAATCGTTCCCCTCGACCATCTCACGCCAAAGACGCTAAAGCGGGTGAAAGGACGTATAATAGGGCAAAAAGGTAAGACGCGAAGGACGATAGAGAACTTGACGGGAGTAAAAATGTCGGTATACGGAAAGACGGTGGGTTTGATAGGCTCTTCACGCCAGATAAGAGCGGCAGATGACGCAATAGAGATGTTGATAAAGGGTGCACCACATAACACGGTATATAGCGCCCTGGAGCGGCAGAGACGGGTAGAGGTAGAAAAATGGTGAAACGGTTGATGATTAAGAAAGATGGTCGAAGAGAGTAAATATAAGGAAGCGAGAAAGAGGATGGTTGAGCATCTCAGTCGGTTAGGAATCAGTGGTGAAGTATTAGCAGCGATGATGCGCGTCAAGAGGCACCTTTTTGTCCCTTCTGAGCGCAGTGATCAGGCATACGGTGATTACCCTATTCCCATTGGTGAAGGTCAGACGATAAGTGCGCCACACATGGTTGCTATGATGTGCGATTATCTGGAGCTGAAGAGAGGAGAGAAACTGCTCGAGATTGGTGCCGGTTCTGGATATCATGCTGCAGTCATTGCCGAGTTAATAGGCGAAGAGGGGCATATATATACCATAGAAAGGATACAATGGCTTGTGGAGTTCTCAATGAAGAACTTGAAGCGCGCAGGATATAAAAACGTTACGGTAACGTATGGCGATGGTACGCTTGGACTGCCGGAACATGCACCTTATGACAAAATAAGTGTGACCTGTGCTGCACCGGATGTACCACCTCCGTACATTGAGCAGTTAAAGATCGGTGGAAAAATGGCTATCCCTATTGGAAGATACATGCAGAAGTTGTACCTGGTGGAGAAGAAGAACGGGATAGAGAAAAAAAGCAAATGTGATGTGATTTTCGTACCTTTAATAGGATTACATGGATTCGGATACTATGAATGATGAACAAATGCTATCGCCCGCGAGTGGGAAAATACTGAGGATAGAAACAGGCGAAGGGGGCAGCAGAACTATTACAATATTCATGCGTCTCCATAATGTGCATATTACTACCGCGCCATTAAACGGCGTGGTGAAGGAAATAAAATCAGAACCTGGCAATTTTAAGCCCGCTTTCCTGCGCAGTAGCGATTTCAATACGAAAAATGCAATACAAGTAAGCACGGGATATGGCAATATAAATGTAGTGCAAATAGCCGGATTTTTTACCCGTAAAATAATATGCGATGTAAAAGAGGGGCAAAAAGTACGTAAAGGAGAGCGGGTGGGTAAGATTTGTTTCGGCTCTCGTGTGGATGTGTCTGTTCCCGATGGATTTGAGATAGTGGTAAAGAAAGGCGATAAGGTGCGGTACAAGAAATCAGTAATCGCGGTAACAAAATCGGAATGAACCAAATCAGTCTTTTTATTCTATTCTGTCATCGAATGCTGCACCTGTAACAATTCCAGAACATACTTGGGTAACATAAATCCCCGTTTATACAGCCTTTCGACTAAATGCAACGGAAGCGGGCTAAGAGCAAATGCTACACGCTCATAGAACATGTCAGGTGTGTTATCTATGATGAAACTATCTGATTCCTTTGATAGGCGGGATTCCGTGCCCACGATAGAATAAACATGCCCACCAAATTTCTTCTGCTCCTTGCACCAGTCCAGAAGGGGCTCGGTCTCTCCCGATAGCGAGATCAGAAATAAAATATCACCTGCGCGTGGTTTTGGTGCGAAAGCACCGGATAAATACGCTTCATCGCCAATTGCTCTCTTAACATGCTGCAGTCGTATTGCAGTCATCTTCGCAACGTTCCTCGCAGGTCCCACCCCACCCATAGTTATTCGACTTCTCGTCTCCAGCCTGTCAAGTACATCTTCGTAAATATCAGAACAAACGAATCTATTTACAATTCTGCTGATAAGCTTTGATTCTATCTCTATCTTCCTGAATACCGCTTTATAATCCCTATTCCCGTTTATTGCTTCCTTCATTTTCTGAAATAGCAATAAAGAGCCTAATTCATATATGTCGTTCATTATACCGTGTTTTAGAAATCCATTTTTGGTCTCAGTTTTTGTGTCCCGCCCTTTCAGTTCGACTACGTTTCCGTATTCTTTATCAGTTATTTTTCCAATTGAGGAACTTGTGTTTGAGACAACGGCGTTAATAGTAAATTTCTCGCTCTTTTTTCGCTCTATATAATCAGTGAGTTGTTTAACAATTATTTTAGGTGTTGCGGTTTCGCCGCTTCCTGAATTGACGAGCAGTGCTATCTTGTCGTACTTATTCTCCAGGACAGGCGCTGCCTCCAGTATGTTGCTACCAGGGAAATCAATGTCAGTCATTGTTTTCACCTCTTTCTCCATCTGTCCTATTCCTATGTACAACGCACTTTGTGACCTACCCTCTCCAGCGAGAATGATACAGTCGGCATCGGAGATGGCATTGAAAAAAGGTTTAAACTCCCGCTTCTTGACATTACCAACGTTCCTTATAGCGGCATTGATATACCGTGTTCCTCCTGTGCCTATATTATTCCCCATCATAAGCTACGCGATCACTCTCATTTCGCTTACTGCTTTTGGTATAATGTTCACTTAAAGGTTTCGCTTTTTTGCTCAGGAGAAATAGCCAAAAACTTTATAAAGGCGGTTTTATGACCATTCCATATCCGCTATTTTACCCTGATGCGCTCAATATGCCCTTGCAACGTACACCCTTCTGGCTTTTCTCGAGCAAATGATGCATTTACCTTCGCTTTGCACTCCAGATATTGGCTCGCCTAATATACTCGCGTCAAGACTTTCCTCTAAATCCTTACCGCATCTTTCGCTATCACACAAGAATAGAGAAACGATACCCTGTTTTACCTTATCTCTCAACGTTACCATTTCCTCCTCTATTCCTGCATCCTTAGCTTCGCTTTCATAAATACGGGCGAATAAAGTCTCGTTCGCTCGTTCTTGAATACAGGACTGTATTTCTTCCAGTGCGCTCTTCGCTTCTTGTGCGACAGCGCGAAGGGGCACTTGCACCTTATTGAAATTATCTCTTCTTACGAACACACAGCTATCGTTTCTCAAATCACGAGGTCCTATTTCTATCCTCAGGGGTATTCCCTTCATCTCCCACCGGTAATATTTTGCACCTGGCCTCTCCTCTGAATTATCCAGGAACGCCCTTAAGCCTGCATTTCTCAGCTCTTCATAAACCGCAGCACAAGCATTGTTTACTTCCCCTCCCTTACGTGAAAACACAATAGGCACGATAACGATCTGGATGGGCGCGACTTCTGGAGGTAGCACCAGACCATGCTCATCACCGTGAATAGAAATCACGGATGCAACGCACCGTTCCGAAATGCCATAGCATGTCTGGTTCACGTACTGCAACGAGCCATCAGTATCCTCATATTTTATATCAAAAGTTCTCGCAAAGCTCTCGCCAAGCAGATGAATAGTCCCGATTTGCATCGTCCTACCGTCTGGCATGAGTGTATCAAAGGCAAGCGTATAGTCAGCACCCGGGAATTTGTCCCATGCTGGTCTCCTCGTGATTATATAAGGGACATCAAGCAAGTCAAAGAATTTCCGGTATATGGCAATAGCAGTTTTTACCTGCTGCTCGGCATCAGCCCTGGTTGCATGTGCAGTATGTGCCTCTTTAAACGAGGTTATCTCACGCAGGCGAATGAGCGGTCTTGTATGTTTCGTCTCGTATCGGAAAGTGTTTACAATCTGGTATATCCTGAGAGGCAGATCGCGATGCGACCTTATCCAGACTTTAAACACAGGGTATATCGCGGTTTCCGACGTGGGACGAAGAGCAAGAGGAATGTCCAAATCGGTGCTTCCTCCTTTTGTCACCCAGAAAACTTCCTCTTCAAACCCTTTTATGTGCTGCTCCTCCTTCATTAGCTCATCTTTTGGTATCAACAAAGGGAAAAGCACCTCTTCGTGCTCATTATCCATAAGAGCCCGTAAAATCGCGTAGACATGTCTTCTCAGTCTAAATCCATACGGGTGCCACACATATACACCTTTCACCGGATACCTGATGTCTAATATCTCCGCACGCTTCAATATCTCGCTATACCACTCGCTGAAGTTGCCTTCTTTCTGTAACAGGGTCTTGCTTTCTGTTTTGGTCTGCATAATCAAAGCCGCTGGTGGGATTTGAACCCACGCCCTGCTGATTACGAATCAGCCGCTTTACCCCTAAGCCACAGCGGCACATGTATTAACCTCTTTAAGTACTTTATTACTTAAGCATTTATAGAAGAGCAAGAAACGGAGTAGTGCACTGTCATTTACACATGCTAATGCTACATGAACATTTAAATACGCGTAATGTATAGATACTGTATAATATGAAAAAAGAAGAGCTGGTACATCTACACTTGTTATTGGCTCAATTGAAGAAGTACTGCGAGGAAAATGGATTGGCTTGTGATTTTGCACGGTATAACGAATTGGGGATCTCTCCTTTTCAGGTGCATCGGAGCAAAGAAGATCACAAGCAGGCGGTTTTTATTCTCGGAACCGAGCTTGCGTCATTAACTGTAAGGCATAACATAGTGTCGGGCAGATAGAAGCTCGCAAGGGGGACCCAGGAGGATGCCACTTCCCCTTCGTACTGCTTGTAGTGTGGTTTAGAGAAGATAAGTAGCAAGAGGCGAAATCGCTGTTGCACCTTGTGCTAATAATAACATGATACGTATAACCTT